>JBGPAW010000222.1:0-6367 GCA_041480905.1 Phycisphaerae bacterium | reverse complement strand
CATCCAGGATGACGTCGTCGTGGACGCGCTCCTCGGCACCGGTTTTGAGGGCACGGTCCGTGCGCCGCTGGCCGACCTCATTGCGGCGATCAACGCGGCGCCCAAGGCCGCCACCGTCGCCGTCGATATCCCCTCGGGGCTGGACTGTGACACCGGGCGGCCGGGCGGCGTTGCCATCCGCGCGGACCTGACGGTGACGTTCGTGGCCGAGAAAATCGGTTTTTCGCAACCGGGCGCCTCGGAATGGACGGGAGCGGTGCGGGTGGTCGGGATCGGCACCCCTCCCTCTCTGATTGGGCGGGTGATCCACGACGAGCCCTCGTGATTGATGGCCTTCCTCTGTGACCAACATGGTCCCCATGCGACGCCATCGGCCAGACCGATCCGGGCGCTGCTCCCGCTGGCCTGCGGCGTGGCTCTGGGGTACGCCGTTGCGGCGTCCGTCGGGGCATGCGCGGCACCGCCGGCTTCCCAGGCGGACGACCGATCCTATGCGGAGTTACGCGAACTGGTCGGGCCGGGCGCGGAGTTCCTTACCACCAAGCATTTCGTGGTGGTCTACGATACGCCGATCGAAACGGTGCGGCAGCTTACCGCGCGCCTGGAAGCCACCTACGCCGGCGTCGAGAAGTTCTGCACGTTCAACCGAATCGCCTTTGAGCCTTCCGGAACCCGCCTCGAAATCCTGCTGTTCGACCGACCGGAGAGCTTCCACCGCTACGCCGCCGGGCTCGGCTTGGCGCCCCAGCAACTTAACGGTTTCTACCATGCCGGCACGCATCGCTCGGCGTTCTTCAACATTCTCAATCATCCCGATCTGGAGGCGTTGCGGCGCGAAATCGCGCGCCTGGAAGAACGGGTGGCCCAGCTCAATGCCCGGGAACTCACCCGCGCCGAAAGAGCTCAAAGGGACGCGGTCCTCAAGCAGTTGCACTTCTATCGCAACCGGCGGAATCACCTCGTGGAAAAGCTCAACCGGACCGTGGTGCAACACGAGGTGGTCCACCACTTGCTCTTTGATGCGCGAATCCACGTGCGCGGCGGGCAGAATCCGGTCTGGCTGGTCGAGGGTCTCGCCTGCCTGTTCGAGCCCCCGCCGTCGGAGAAGGGCGCCGGTCTGGGGGTCACCAATCAGATGCGGTTGGCCGACTTTCGAGCCGCCTGTGACGAGGTGTTGGACGCGCCGGACGCCCGCCCTCGCAAGATGAAGCCCGAAGACCTTCAGCAGGCCTATGCTTCCGGGCGTTTCGTACCGCTCCGCCGCCTCATTAGCCTCCGCGAACTGGCCGAAGACCCGAACGACCCGAACCTCGGCTACCGTTACGCCGAGGTCTGGAGTCTGACCTTCTATCTCCAGTGCGAGCGGCGCGAGAAGCTCGCGCTGTACATCTCGCTGGTCGCAAAACGTGCCGCCGGGGAGCTGGTCACGCCCGAGGACGAGCTCGTCCAGTTCGAGACCGTCTTCGGGCCGGTGGACAAACGCTTCGAGCGCCTCTGGGCCTCGTTCGTTCTGGATCAGCCGTTCACCACCGAATTCCCGGACCGGTAGACCGGCAAGGCGGGTGAAGTCCCCCGCCTTGGTACCGACGCAGCGTCGCGTTGACGGACGCTTCGGGGGGCGATTACACTCATGTTCCGTGGTTCTGGAGCTTCGGCGGCGTAATGGTCCTGACCTTCCTATCGCGGTCGTTGGGGAATGCAGTCCCTTGAAAGAACTGGTGCGTGAGGATTTATCGGTCCAGCGCGAGCGGGCGCTGCTGGTGAAGGTGGTTTTGCCGGGCACGGACTTTGACCCACGTAATCCGCTGGGCGAACTGACGGCGTTGGCCGGTGCCGCCGGGGCCAAGGTGGTGGACAGCTTGGTCCAGAAACGGCTCCGCCCGACGGCCCGGACCTACGTGGGACGCGGCAAAACCGAGGAAATCCGCCAACGCGCCGACGCCCACGACGCCACGGTGATCATCTTCGACAACGAGCTGTCTCCCTCGCAAATCCGGGCCCTCGAAGAAGTCGTCCAGCGTAAGATCCTCGATCGCAGCGAGCTCATCCTGGACATTTTCGCCGCCCGGGCCCAGACCCGCGAAGCCCGCCTGCAAGTCGAGCTGGCCCAGTTGCAGTACACCGCCCCGCGTCTGCGCGGGATGTGGACCCACCTGGAGCGGATCGCCGGCGCGGGCGGCGCCACCGGGGCCGGCACCGTCGGCGGCATCGGGACCCGCGGGCCCGGCGAGCGCCAGATCGAAATCGACCGCCGCATCGTCGCCCGACGCATCGCTCACCTGCAACGCGAACTCGACGAGGTGGACCGCCGCAAAATCCGCGAGGTGCAGGCCCGCCGCGACGAGTTCACCGTCTCGTTGGTGGGTTATACCAACGCCGGCAAGAGCACCCTGATCAATGCCCTCACCGATGCCGGGCAGTACGTGGAGGACCAACTGTTTGCCACCCTGGACACCAAGACGGTGCGCTGGCCGTTGGGCGAGGGGCAGTCCGTCCTGCTGAGTGACACCGTCGGGTTCGTGCGCGATCTCCCTCATCGACTGGTGGCCTCCTTCCGGGCTACGCTGGAAGCCGCCATCCACGCTGATCTCCTGTTGCACGTCGTGGACGTTTCGACGCGGGACGCGCCCCGCCAGGTCGCCGCGGTGGACCAGGTCCTGGCGGAACTGGGCTGTGCCTCGACGCCAGCGCTCACCCTGCTCAACAAATGCGACATCGCCGACGACCCCAGCGTCATCCAGGTGTTGGAGAATCGCCTGCCGTCCGCGCTGCGCATCTCGGCGAGAACGGGCCTGGGACTGGACCTGCTGGTCGAGGGGGTCCGCGAGCGACTCAATCGCCGGACGATCGACGCGACTCTCCGCATGCCCGTGCACGAGGGCAAGTTGATCGCCCGGATCGACCAGATGGCCGGCGTGCTCCAGCGCCGTTACGACGGCGCTTGCGTCGAGATGGACGTCCGCATTACGCCCACGCATCTCCGCCAATTGGCCGGCCGGTATGCGGCGCTGGAAATTGTCTCCCCCTCGCCTCCGGCGGAAGGTCCGCAAGAGGCGCCCGACGGACGACAGAATTGAGTCCCACGACCCGAAAACGGATTCTCACCGGCGTCCGCGTCGTGGTGTGCGTGGCGGCCTTGGCCTGGGTGCTCCACGGCGTCACCTGGTACGATTACCTCACCCTCAAGGACGGCAGATCAATTCGCTTGCTCGAGTTCGACGAAGCCGAGAAGACCTTCATCGTGGTTGGGCCCGACGGGGGAACCCAACGGCTGCCCCTGGAAGCGGCTGCCGTCGACAAAACCGGCGAACCGCGGATCACTTACGGGTTGCGGACCGCCTGGACGCGGAGCCGCAAGCCGATTCTGCTCCTCACTCTCGCGGTCTTTGCTCCGGTCGCCCCCTTGCAGTCCCTTCGCTTCCAGTGGATGTTTCGGGCCCAAGACATCCGCATCTCCTATTGGGAATCCCTCAAGCTCTGTTTCGCCGGTAACTTCCTCAACTGGGCCACGCCCATCGGCAGTACGGCGGGGGACGTCTTCAAGGCCTATCACGTGGCCCGACATACCGAACGCAAGACTGAAGCCTTAACCACCATCCTGTTGGATCGTGGTATCGGGCTGGGGTGTCTGCTGCTGGCCGTCGGCGTGGCCATCGAGGTCGGAGCCGAGAACCCGCTGCTCCGCAAGCTGGGGCACCTGATTATCGGCGGTCTCATCGTGGGTCTCCTAGCCGGGGGGCTGTTCTTCTCCGAGCGGGTGCGTCAGCGGTGGCTTCCGCATGGCTGGCTAGCGCGACTTCCGCTAGAGCAGCAAATCCGTCGGGTCGATGCGGCCACGCGCCGGCTCCTGCGGCACCTCCCTTGTTTCGGAGGCGCGGTGCTGTGTACTTTGGTGCTGCAGTTCTTCGCCCTGTCGGCCTTTGTCCTGGCTGCCTACGCCCTGCGGATGAACTTCGCCGAATCCAAGGTCTTCGACTACTACGCCTGCATCGGGAGCGGACTCGTCGTGGCCGCCATTCCCGTCTCCTTTCAGGGTTTGGGCACCTCCGAGGCCGTTTACCGGAAGTTCATGCTGGGTTCGCACGGGACGCTCGCCCAGGTGCTGTGCATGGCCATGGCCGTCCGCTTGATTCACCTGATCTGGGCGTTGCCGGGGGTCCTGGTGGCCCTGACCGGCGCCTACCGCCTCAGGACGGAGGAAAGCAGCGAACCGGCAACGAGCAAGAAGCCACCAGACCACCTGGGGATTTGAATCCTCCGGCTGATGGCTGACCGCTGCTTATGAGTCCTTCCCCGAACGCCACGTCAAGTTGTAGTGTGTAGATTCCGACGAATGGGGCATGAACGCCTCACCGGATGATCCCTTTCCTTACACCATTGAGCTCGCCGAGCGTCAATCCCGGCAGCTCCTGGAACGCGCCGCTGGTGCGAGTGCCGCCATCTCTCTTCTCCCGCACACGCGGCTGGATGGGTTACCGCTTATCGGAGTCCTGGCAAGTTATACCGACCAAGACCTGGTCCTCCGCGTCAGGAACACCGCAATGACCGAGCCCGTCTCCCTGGTCTCGGCATACTGCGAGACCGCCATGACTCTGGAGGACGCCCGCTATTTCTTCTCCACGAACATTCTGGATGCCGCCTCCGATGGCGATGACCTCCGACTTGAGGTGGCCTGGCCCGTCCACCTTCGGGTGATGCAGCGTCGTCGTTACCAGCGGCGCAACCTGCGCCGCGGTACGGCGGTGTGGCTCACGCCGATGGGGCGGGAGGACCGTCCGCCCCTCAAAGCCACCCTGCTCAACATCGGCCCGGGGGGAGTGGCCTGCCGGATCGACCAGACCGGGGCCGAGGCCTGCGGAATGGAGCAACTGGTGCATCTGGAATTCAACGTCGCGGCTTGCGCGGAGACTTTCCGCCTCCCCGCCTATCTGCGCGGCCAAACGCCGGGTGCCAGCCCGGGGCAGGTCATCCTCTCGCTGGAGTTCGCCTCCGGTGCGGAAATCGAGATCCAACGTGAAAGACTGGCTGACGCGCTCTACGAGCCGTTGACCGCGCTTACCGGCGGGTAGCCTCATGGACCCCATGCGTTACGTGGAACCGACACGCCGAAACGAGATCCTCACCGAGGCCCTCGAACAGACCTTGCCCATCGTGGTGACCACCCGCACCGGAACGGAGTGGCTGACCCACAAATCGCACTTCCTCGCCTCGCCCGGACCAGGTCATCCGGTCCTGATCGCGGGTCCCCTGGTCACGGCCGCCGGCGGGATCACCCCGGTGGCGCGCGGCGAACTGGTGGGCGTGTCGTTTCGCCGCGGTCACAAGAAGTGCCTGTTCGGCAGCGTCATCGAGGACGTGCAGGAATATCCTCAGGCGGTGGTGGTGACTTGGCCTGAACAGGTTCAGGAACTTCAGCGCCGCGTTTACCATCGTTCCGCGCCGCCGCGCGGCACCACCGTCGATTTGCGTTATTGGCCCGCAGATGAACCCGGTCGAGCCGCGGGCTTCAGCCCGCGCGGTACTTTGCCGGGTAAGACCTGCGCCGCCGGGGCCGGGCCGCCGGACGACGCCTATCACGCCACGCTGAAAGACCTTTCCGTGGGCGGCCTGCGGATTGAAACTCGTGCCTGCCCCGCCCTGCACCTCGGGCAAACCGTCGTGTGTCATTTCGCCCACAAACGCGGCGCTCCGCCGCTGACGGTGGAAGCCACTCTGCGCCATCGACAACGCGAACCCAACGGGAGCGAATCGCTCGGGCTCCAGTTCGTGGGCTTGGAGACCACTCCCGCGCGACAAAAACGCCTCGTCCGTCTGGCCAAGATCGTCGCCGAGTATCAACGCTGCAACTACCGCACCGGGCATCATTCGTCTCGCCCCCGCATCCCGCTGCACCGGTAGGGTGTCCCGCGCCCGCCGTCCCAAATCAATTCCGGCGGGTGGCATGCCCAAGCCGTGGACACATGGTGTCCAGGGCGCGGGCATGTTGGGTCATTCGCGGGCGATGTTCCGCGGGTGGCATGCCTAAGCCATGGACCCGTGGTGTCTAGGGCGCGGGCATGTTGGGTCATTCGCGGGCGATGTTCCGCGGGTGGCATGCCTAAGCCGTGGACACGTGGTGTCCAGGGCGCGGGCATGTCGGGTCATTCGCGGGCGATGTTCCCTATGGTCCCGGTTATATGCCACCCCGCCCGCTGTTCAGCCGCACTTCATGTCTATTAGGGAAACCGGCTCTCATCCCAAAATCGTGAATAGGTAGAGTATCCATGAGAATGGACATCACGCTGCCTTTCGAGGATCAAGTGCTTTGTCCAGAAGTACTTGGGACCCGAAAGGAGCCACGTGATGTCCGGTTTGAGTATAGCCCCCT
>JBGPAW010000221.1:0-6389 GCA_041480905.1 Phycisphaerae bacterium | reverse complement strand
GTTCTTGCCCTCGGCCGCGGCGCGGGCGCGTTCCAGCCAAGCTTGGGCCCGGCGGTTTTCCTCCTCGATCCGCCGGCGTTCGAGCGCCCTGGTTTCGAGGCGCTTGGTAATCTCTTCCCGGTAACGGGGCTCTTCGTTGAGCACCTTTTGCGGCCAATCCTCCAAGGTGGGGCGACGGGCCAGCACGTCGGCGGCGACCTCCCAGTCCCCGGCGACTACCGTCTGGCGGAGTTCCGCAAACCAGTGGTGGGCTTGTTCCAGATCGGTTTGCTGCTTGCGCAGCGCCTGCAAACGCTCGGCCAGTCGCCGAGCACGTTCCCGGGCGGTTTCGGGCCAGTAGGTCAGCTTGGGCTCGTCGTGCAGAAGTTCCTCGACGCCGTCCCACTGCTCGGCGTCGGCAGCCTGGCGAAGCTGGGTGAGCCATTCCTCGGCGCGGCGGTGGTCCGTTTCTACGGCGGCCCGACGGCGCTGCTCCGCGACGTGTGCGTCGAAGCCTTCTTGAACGCGCGCGACGCATGCCGGTGCGTCCTCAGGCCAGTGTTGCAGCGTGGGCCGTTCCGCCAGAAGACCTTGGAGGGTTTCCCATTGCTGCTGCTCGAGCGCAATTTCCAGGTGGGCGAGCCAGTCCCGCGCCTGCCGGTGGTCGGCGTCGATGGCGGCCTGTCTCTCGGCCCGAGCACGCTCCAACCGGTTAGATAACTCCTCCCGCAGCGCCTGCCGCCGGGTGCGAACCAGGGGCAGCAGCGTGGTGTCGGGCGGCAGTTCCGCGATCCGGGTGAGAAGCTCCTGGCACCGGGCCGAGCGGTCTGACGGATCGGCTGACTCGCCCTTGCCGAGTTGGGTTTCGATCCCTTCCAACGCTTGCCATACGGTTCGGTTATGGTCGAGGACACCAGCAGCCTTACGCGCCTGCTCCAAGACGGCCGGGGGCAGCGCGGGCAGGGCCAGCAACGTCTCCAGCGGGGGGCCGGCGTTGAGCCAGGAGGGCCCTTTGAACAACTCGATGGCCTGGGTGAGCAGGAGGCGGGCATCCGCCTCGCGCAGCAAGGCATTAGCCCGGACGGCGACGTCGGCGGGAGCCGCTTCGCTGTCCACCAAGCCTTTGAGGGTAGAGCGGACCTCGCTCCAGGTTCCCTGTTGGGCGAGTTCCTCGGCCCGCTCCAGACGGTGGCGGAGGATGTCTCCGGCGGCGACGGGTTTGACGTGGGGGGCCAAGGCCTCGAGGACCGCGCTCGCCGTGGGACGGTCGGTGGGGACCCGTTCGAGCGTCTTGGCCACCTGCTCACACCACGCTTTCACGGCCGGGTTAGACGATCCGCGGAGGTCCGGCCGGCGGGCGCCGTTATAGAGCCCCTCCCCCATGAATTGCGACATTTCCAGTTGACGATGCGCGTCCGGATCAAAGTAGAGATAGGGGTGCCGGTGCTCCGCCAGAAGGTGGAGGATGAACGCCGCCGCAATCACGTCGGACCTCGGCTCGAAAGCCGTCAGCGTTCCCGTGCCGTATTTCTCCGGGTCCACGAAGGCACAGAGCCGGTCGTCGCGGCTGAACTCGTCGGGGGAAAGTACCTCCCAGACGCCACCGCCGCGAATCTCCGGTGGTTCGTCGGGACGGGGTCCGACGGCCAGGTTGAGGTAGCTCTCGACCCCCAGGGCCGTGCAGATGGCCGGGGCAAACCCGAAGTCGGCGACCTTCTCGATGCCGTCCGGGGAGATCAGGAGCACGCCGGGGCAGAGGCCGCCGTGAACCCGGTACCGGTGCTGTTCACCGCCATGAGCCACGCGCAAGGCGTCAAACAGAGCCGCAGTGAGCCGCAGGAGTTGCTTCTCGTCGGCCCCGGGAACGGTGGGGTCGAACAAGCCGACGAAAGGGAAAGGGACGGCGGGCTCGTGCTCGACGAAAAAGGCGTGCTCATTTTCCTGCAATCCGCCGACCAACTGGAGCACGTGGGCCGACTTGCCGGCCAAGAGCTGTTGCACCTCCAAGGCGGCGGTCAACAACTCCGCCAGCCGGGCAGATTCTCTTTCGCCGAGTCCCGCGGGTTTCAGGATGACGCGTCGACAAGCTGGTGCCATACCGAGTGAACTCGCCATGTGTTCCAGGGGCGTCTTGCGGCACCTCTACCGGTCGGTATAATCCACTTCTTTGGGCGAAACCGGGGCGATCCCGCCCAATGCACGGTCGCTAAACTGGCGCGCGTCATGTATTATAACCGCATATGGTATCGCGCGTACGTGAGACCGTCTCACGTCGGAGGAAATAGGGACGCCGCCGACGAGGGGGTGTCCCCACGAAACATACGCGGCAGGCCATGAGCGGCAACGAAAAACACATCAACCCGCAAGAGAGACCCCAGGCGGAGGATTCCGCGCTGTTCGAGCCAGTGATCGCGGCGCTGGCCCAGCTCGAAGAAGCGGAGCGTTACCGCCTGATCGCGGCGCTCCTGGGGCAACTGGCCCAACACACGCGCCCCGGGGACGACCTGCACGGATCGGCCGAGCAACTCGAAACCCTCACCAAGCGGGTCCAGGCGCTCCACGAGGAGAAGGCCAGCCTTGATGACG
Organism: Phycisphaerae bacterium; assembly: GCA_041480905.1. GTDB lineage: Bacteria > Planctomycetota > Phycisphaerae > UBA1845 > UBA1845 > JAAEQG01. The sequence goes on along the minus strand of JBGPAW010000221.1, from coordinate 3,824 downwards.
CGCTGGCGGCCTTGCGGGTCGATCTGGCCCACCGGGACAAGCGACTCGAAGCCGAGCAAACCCGCGCCGAGGAGCTCCAACGCATCGTGGATGACCAGCGGGTCCGCTCCAAGGCCATCCAGAAGGAACAGGCCGACCTTCAAGCCCAAGTGACCGCCCTGAATGCCGAGCTTCATCGGGTCCAAGTGGACAATGAAACACTGCGGCTGAAACTCCAGCGGGCCGAGCGGGACGCCGTAGGTCAGGATCGGATTGAGACGCTCGAGAAGAGCAACCGCGACCTCAGCGCCCGGCTGACCGAATTGGGCGGTTAAATGGAGCGGTTACGCACCGATAAGGACGCCCGGATCGAGCAGTTGGAGGAGCAATTGCGGCACAGCCAATCCGGGGCCGGCGCGAGTGCCGACGCCTTGTTGGCGGCCCTGTGGCGGCGGCTGGCATCGGCCAAGCCTGCCCTGGCCGACGGGCACGTCCAGCCCACCGTGCAGGCGGCGGAGCGGCTGGTGGACGCGCTCATCGAGTTGGTCCGCTTCGCGGACGACTTCGACAAGGGTATGCGGGTTTTCGTGGGCAACTACACCAAGCACCATCCCTCGGTGAAAGTGCCGTGGGACGTGTACGCCAAGCGCGACGACGTGTATAAAACGGCCCAACAAACCGTCGCCCCGCAAGGCGGCAAACCGGTGGGTCTGTTAAAAATGCGCCTGCGGTTCCTGTACTCGTGGACCCAGGCATCCATGATCGGTTGTGATAGCGCCATCGAATCGATCGCTTCCGAGCTGTACACTCACCTGATGGGGCCGGTGGGCGCCGGTTCGGATCCGAACCGGAAGATCAAGGACTATCTCCGGGGGGACGGTCATGAACTGTTCGTGCAGCACATTCGGGAGCTGCGTGGTCAGAAGCTGGCTGAATTCTTCGGACGCGGAGGTTAGAGCGAGTGGAAACCGAGACAAGGAGAACTAAAATGGATGAGCTGTGCCGTGGGCGCGGGGAACGCAAACTAGGCGGGGCGTATCTCCTCGGTTGGCTGGCTGCCGGACTGGCGGGGACGGCTTCAACCGGCTGTGGCCGGGTGCTGACCATCGAGAAGGACGACTACATCAACAACGCCATGCACAAGGACCGCCCCGTGGACAGCCGCAGGGGCGACCCCATGGAGGTGACCATTGTATGCGTCACCCCCAAGGACTTGACGAAAGAGCTCCAGGTGAATGACGCTCTCTCTCCGAAGGCGGAAACGGCGATCACCGCGGACGTATGGTACGATCGCCGTCCCAAGTTTGAAGACCAGGGCAAGAAGGTGGAAGACTGCGAGGGCCGCTTCCGGCTGCCCAAAGATCAGGTCTTCGTGCTGACTGACGAGAGCAACGCGAAGGCGTACTTTGGCAAGAAAGTCGGAGGCCTGCTGCGGGGGGCGAAGATCGACGGGAAGAAGAGCATGACGGTGTCGTTCCCCTTCAGCGGTCCGTTGCACGACGACCGGTCCGTGATCTATGTGTTCCCCAAGTTCATCAGCCCGGAGGGCAAGGTCCTGCCTGTTAAGCCGGCGAAATTCGATCCGCCGGGGGCGTACACGCACAAACTGTTCATCAAGATCGGCGTGGACCAGGGCAAGTTCGGGGATAAGTCCCAGCACTACGGGCAGTACATCGAGAACAAGACCGAACGTAAGCTCCACGGTCACCCCAAGGAGGGAGAATAGCCCGACGGAAGCTACAGAAACCCGAACGGGTCGGAGAGCGACAAGATGAGTTTTTGGACGGAAGTTCATTGGTCGGAGGGGATGTTCCTCCGCCCGCACCATCTTCAGGCCGGCCAACGCTGGCTGGAAACCCTCCTCCAGACCGGCCTGGAAGCGGTCCGACCCTTCGCCTGGGGATTCCTCACCCTCAAGGTCGCTCCCGAACCGTTGGAAAATTTCACCCTCCGCCTCGACACCTGCACCGGCCGGATGAAGGACGGAACCTGGGTGCACATTCCCGAGAATACCGAGGTCGCCCCGCTGAACTTCCAGAAGGCGTTCGAGTCGGCCCACGGACGGCTCGACCTTTACTTGGGCATCCCGCAAATGCAGGAGGTACGCCCGAACACCGTCTCTCTCGAACAACCGGAGCGGACCACCGGCACGCCGCGGTACGTCCCGCATCCGCTCATCCGCCGCGATGAGAACACCGGCGAGAACCCCCAGATGGTCTACGTGCGTCGGCTCCGTGGCCGGCTGTTCGCCGCGGGGGAGGACATGACCGGCTATAGCACGGTCCGCCTTGGGACCGTCCGACGGACCGATCGACCGGGTGCGGTGCCCGAAATGGATGCCCTGGGCGCCGGCCCGCTGCTGGCCCTCCAGGCGGACGCCGGGCTGAGCGGTTTGGTCACCTCCCTGGCGGACCAGATCGAGGCCAAGGACGAAGTCCTCGCCCGCGAGGCCCGCGAGCATCACATGCTGTTCACTGACGGAGTCGCGGCCAACACCGAACACCTGCTCAAGCTGCACGTGCTCAACGAGGCTCGGTCCTACCTTAAAGCCCTGCTGCAATGTCCACTGTTGCACCCGTACGATGTGTTCACGACGCTGGCGCGATTGATCGGTCACCTGGCGGTGTTCCATGACGACCTGGTCCCAACGGCCATCCCAGCCTACGACCACGACCGGCCCGGCGAGAGCTTCGAGCGACTGCGGACACGGCTGGAGGCGCTGTTGGAGGCGATGCGTCCGATGGCCTACGTCGAGCGGCCCTTCGTGCGGAAGAAGGACGCCCGCGACCGCGAGGGCTTGGAGGTCGAACTGGACCGCCGCTGGATCGACGAGAACCTGGAGATGTTCGTCGCCTTCCGGTCGGACGAGATGGATATCCAGCAGCTTGAGCAGCACCTCTACCAGCGGTTGAAGTTCAAGCTGGCGTCGCCGACCCGGGCCCCGCGGATCGCGGAGACGGCGGTTCGCGGCCTCCGCCTGGAGATCAAGGCGGTCCCGGCCGGCACGCTCCCACGTCGGGCCGGCTTGCACTACTTCAAGATCGACAAGACCATGGGCCCGGATCGGACCGACTACTGGCGGGAGTGCGAACAAGAGCGGGGCATCCGGGCCAGCCTGCAGGAGGGGCAGGTGGCGGCGTTCGAGAAGTTCCAGCCCGCGTTGTACGTGGTGCTCAAGGAGCGGACCTGATGGACCCAAGCGAGCAGCGAAGCCTGCGGCTGACGGCGGCCTGCTGGCCGGTGTTGGAGTTCCTGACCAACTTCGTGCGGCAACTCAAGCATGGGACGGTGCCGGCCCCTGAACAGGTCCGCTACGAGGCCCTGTCGGCCCTACGCGACGCGGAGGACTCGGCCCGCGACGAGCCGGCCACAGAACGGCTCTGGAACGACCGGGCCAAGGCGATGATGGTCTACCTGCTCGACTACAAGATGAACAACACCGATTGGGACGGGCGGAACTACTGGTTCGACAACCCGTTCGAGACCGATGGGCACGTGCTGGATCACCCCCAGGCGTTGGGCGGGGAGAACTTCTTCCGGGACTGCGACGAGATTCAGCGGGAGTACGACTTGGCCGAGCGCCGCGAGCGCCGCGACAAAGACGAGTTGGCCGAGTTGCTGAGCCTGTACTTCGTCTGCCTGCGGCTGGGGTTCCGTGGAGAGTACCACGATCGCCCGCAAGAGTTGGCCGACTACGTCCGCCGGCTGTACACGCGGCTGCCGGCCTACGCCACGACGCGGGCCAAGGAGATGTTCCCCGACGCCTACCAGCACGTTCAGGAGTTGAAGGTCAACTACAAGCTGGGGATGAGCCTGACGGTGGTGCTGATCGTTTTCGGTCTGAT
>JBGPAW010000220.1:0-6416 GCA_041480905.1 Phycisphaerae bacterium | reverse complement strand
GTACCGGGCCAGCATCTCTTCGGCGTGGACGAAGTGGATCTCCTCCGGCAGGCTCGGATAGCGCGGGTCCTTGAGCTTCGGGAATTCCTTCTGGATGAAAACCTCCGCGCCCTTGATGACCCTCCAGATCTTCCGCACGACGTCCTTGAGAAACTTCAGGTTCCGCTGGTCGGACGTCATAACCCGCTCCCAGTCCCACTGGTCGACGTAGGCGCTGTGGTCGTGGTCGAGGAAGTAGTCCTTGCGGACGGCGCGCATGTCCGTGACGATCCCCTCGCCGACCTGGCAGTTGAATTGCTTGAGGGCCGCGCGCTTCCACTTCGTAGCCGCCTGGACGACCTGTGCCCGGATGGGCCTGTCCAGTCCCAGTCCGCAGGGGAATTCGATCGGCGTACGCGAACCGTCGCGGTCCAGGTAGTCGTTGACGCCGCTCTCGACGTCCACGATCAGCGGCACCTCTACGCGGAACAGGTTCAGCTCTTTGCAGAGGTGGTCCTCGATGTATCGTCTAAGGGCGGTTAAAGCCAGTTGGGTTTCCTTCGGGTCCAACAGGGATCGGTAGTCCTGCGGCAGGATCTTCTCCACCTCCGCATAAGTACTGATACCCGGTCCAGCCAGGTCTGCTTTCTTGTCGGCCATGCTGCTCGCTCCTACTTCTCTAAAGGTCCACCACTCATCACCCGGCGCGCGGCTGAATACGCCCCATCAGCCTCGCGGATCCAGTCTCAAGTAGTGTAATCCGTGCGCCTGGTCGCGTCCAGTCTGGCGCGGACCCCACTCCGGCCGGCGTTCCCGCCCGAACGTGTTCCGGGCGCGGCGCTGCTGCTTGCAGGGCGGTTTCGCCGGCCAGAAGCAGCGCGATCCAGCCACCCTCCGTGCGTCCGACGTACGCAGCCGTGGCCTACGTCGGAGACCTCGCGGCGGGCAATCCGGCCTCCGGTCGCCCATGCTTGTTGCCCCCTACGAAAGCGTCTACCATTTGCCCCCAAACGGTCCCAGTGGCGAGCCCCCCGCCTCGCACCAAGAGGAAAAAAAGCATGAGCGAAGCACAGCCGACCCCGTTGTCCTTGTCTCAGCAGCTCCGCAGCTTTCCCCGCACCTTTTGGGTGGCCAACGTCATCGAACTGATCGAGCGTTTCTCTTTCTGGGGCATCCGGATGATCGCGCCCCTGTACATCACGACCGAGACGGAACTGGGCGGCCTGGCCCTGACGAACACTGACAAAGGCATCTTCTTCGGTGTCTGGTCCCTGATTCAATGCCTGCTCCCCATGTTTACGGGCGGGTTCGCGGACCGGTACGGATACCGCAAATCGCTCATGGTCGCATTCGGCATTAACATCGTGGGTTACTCCATGATGGGCTACACCCACACCTGGTGGAGCTTCATGGGCGCCTGCTGCCTGATCGGCACGGGTACAGCCATCTTCAAGCCTCCACTCCACGGGACCCTGGCGCACTGCGTCAACGAATCCAACTCCTCGGTCGGCTGGGGTCTGTTTTATCAGGTGGTCAACATCGGCGGGTTCGTTGGTCCTATCGTGTGCGGATACCTGCGCCTGATGCAGTGGCGTTTTGCGTTTTTTGCTGCGGCGGGCATTATTCTGGTGAACGTTTTGGTCACCAGCTTCCTTCTGGAGGACTATGCCAAGAAACCGGAACGAGAAGGAGCACAGACCTCCAAAGGACCCGGAGAAATCCTTCGCGAAACGATAGCGACCCTCAAAGATGTTCGTTTCGTGGTTTTCCTGGCCATCTTTTCCGGTTTTTTTTTCATGTTCATGCAGCTTTCCGACCAACTCACGGTCTTTATTTATCAATGGGTCGATTCCAACGACGTGGCCACGTTCCTAGCCAAAATCACGGGTTGGGGTTTCTTCAAGAAGCTGGCGGCCGATGGCGGCCAAGTCAATCCCGAATGGATCGCGGACGTGGACGCCGGGTCGATCATCGTCCTCGTCATTCTGGTCTCCTATATCACGGGTAAGTTCCGGCACATCAGCGCGATGATCGTCGGCATGTTCATCTCCTGTGCCGGGCTGATCTACGCCGGGACCTCCACCACCGGTTGGGCCTGCGTCCTGGGGATCTTCATCTTTGCGATCGGGGAAATGGCGTGCAGTCCCAAGTTCAGCGAGTACGTCGGGCTGATGGCCCCGCCGGACAAGAAAGCCCTGTACATGGGCTACTCGAACATCCCGTTCGCCGTGGGCTGGGCGGGGGCCAACTTCATCGGCGGACCGGTGTACGAACGGCTCTCGGATCTTCACCATCTTGCCCGCCACTACCTGGTTACGCAAATCGGGCAGGACCGGGCCGCAGTGGAAGCTCTCTCCAAGGGTGAAGTCCTCCCCAGCTTAGCTCAAGCGTTGGGCAAGACCGTACCAGCCACCAAGCAACTGCTGTGGGAGCAGTATCACCCACAGAACTTCTGGTACCTCTGCCTGATGATCGGGTTGCTCTCGACCCTGGCCATGGTGGGGTATCACTTCTGGCTGCTGCGGGAGGCGAAACGCGCCCATTCCTAACAGCAGTGGGGCGAGCCTCCCGGCGAGCCGGGGTGCCCACCGTGCTGCCCAAGGCTTTCGGCTCGCCAGGAGCCTCGCCCTCCCCGTCAAACGCGCCAGTTTAGCGTTGCGGGAGCACTAGGGCCCCGACGTGGGCGGTTCGTTGGAGACGTTGCCCAGCAGCCGGGCATAGCGCGGGTCGAGGGCAGCGGCGATGTGGTAATGTTGGGTCGCCCGGTCGGTCTGCCACCGGGCGGTGAAGAGGTTCCCCAGGTTGAAATGGGCGTCGGCGCTGCCGGGTTTCAACGTCACGGCGCGCTCCAGATGTTTCTGGGCGAGCTCTAGTTCCCCCGTCTGCAGCAGGGCAAAGCCCAAGTTGTTGTGCAGGTCGGCGTCGTCGGGGGTGAGGGTCAGGGCTCGCTCATAGCAGGGAATGGCCTCCGCGAAACGTCCCAAGTGCCCGAAGATCGCCCCGAGGTTGTACTGCGCCCCCGCCAGATCGGGGTCGATCCGCACGGCTTGGGAGAGGCTGGCGACGGCCTCGTCGAGGCGGCCCAACTCCGCGAGCGCCCCACCCAGTTGGGCGTAGGCGGCGGCGTGTTTCGAGTCGAGGGTCAGCACCGCGCGCAGTTCCTCCGCCGCGGCGGCGAAATCGCCGCGTTGCAGGGCAAGTCCCGCCAGCGCTTGATGAGCTTCGACCAGCACGCCGGCGGCCTCGTGGCTCTGGCCCCCCGCCCGAGCCACGGCCTCCCGAAGATACGGCTCCGCTTCACTCAGCCGGTCCTGTTTCAGCAGACACTGCCCCAACTGGACGCGGATGGCGACCTCGTTGGGAAAGCGGTCGAGCAGACGCCGCGCATACGTCTCGACGTCGGCCAGGTTCAGCGACCGGGCGGACAAAGCCAACAGGCAGCGTTCCACATTCGGGTTGTGAATCAGCCCCCAGCGGTCGGCCGTGGTCAGATGGGCCTGGGCTTGGGCGGCGCGGATGTCGGCATCGGGTGCATCCGGGCGGGCCTGGATCACGCGCGTCTGCTTGAGCCCCAAAAACTCGTGATAGCGCACCCAGCCACTGTGCCCCACCAATGCCACGAGCAGCACGGCGAAAACGAAAAACGCCCGCCCGGGCAGGGTCAGCCGCCCGACTTGCTTCAGGTGCAGCGTGGCGAGGACCACGTCAGAGCGGGTGAACAGACGTACGACGACGACAGCCAGGTAGCCGATGATCCCCCCCAACCCCAACGAGAGGAGGAACGGTATTCGGCTGTAGAGACTGCGGAAGGAAAGCAACACCACGAGGAACACCGCGCCGATCCAGAGGTCTTCGAGCAGCGAGAAATCGTAGGGCAGGCGGCCAAACCGGCCACCGCTCCGGAAGGACCTGAACAGCGCGGGTCTGCCGAAGAGGTAGTGGAGGGCGTTCTGGGGGCAGGCCCCGACGCAATCGAGGTCTTTCAGACAGGCGGGGTTGACGATCATGCCGTGCTGGTGGACCTCTTCATGCACGCGCACGCCGCAGGTGCAGGCGGCGGTGCAAGTGCCGCACTGCTGACACTGGTCGTTCACGCGGATGCGCCCCGGAGCGAACCGGTCGGCCAGGCCGAAGATGGCGCCGTAGGGGCAGATGTAGGTGCAGAAGGTCCGCGACCCGAGCAGGTAGACGATGGCGAACCCACACACCAAAAACGTGAGGAGGATGATGACCGGACCCGGCAGGTTCCGCCAGAAGTTCTGCGTCACCAGGGAGGCCCAGCCCTCGCGGTCCGAGGCCCAATGGAAGGTGGGGAAGGCCCGGTTGTGCCAGGCCCGCAACACCTGCGGCCAGAGGAACATGTAGGCGGCGGTGAGCGGCGGAACCAGCAGGAGCAGCCGCGAGCGGAGCGGCTTCTGCCGGATGCCCAGCTTGCGCAGCAACCAGGCGCAGAGGTCCTGCAGGACCATGATGTGGCACGCCCAGGAGCAGAAGAAGCGGCCGAAAACCAACGAGCCCAACACCAGGAAACCCATGAACAGAAAGCCGGCGGTGATGATCCCCAACTCGAGGGTGTACATCACCTCGTTGAGTTCGAGAGGCGCCAGCGTCTGGCCGGTGAGCTTCCAGTGAACGATGTGCGCGGCGAAGACCACGTAGACGAGCGAGAGGCACAGCGCCCGCCAGCGGGCGTAATTCCGCCGCGGCCGCCGCAAGGTGGGCTTTTCCGGGGCCGCGCGTGCCACGACGCCTTCGGAGTGATCGACGGATTTGGTGCTCATACCTGCTCACCCCACCGCACTCGGGCCAGCGTGCACTAAATTCGAATTATATCTTCCCGGCACCCGCCGTCACCATGCCACGCGATGCGGCCGGTCGCCGCCGGCACGTGGTCAAGGCTTCTCATGGCCAACGTAACCTAGACTTTCGAGTTGTTTCCTCACCTCGTCGGGGATCGCGGAGGGCTCCGCGCCGGTGGAGATACGGGCGCGCCAGCCTTCGAGCATTCTCAAGGTCGCCTGGTAGCGCTGATCGAGTTCGCTCCCGAGACCCTCCGTCAGGTCCCCCTGGGGGTGGAGCTCGGCGGGATCATCGGTCAGGTTCAGGTAGAAGCGCTTTTTCAGGGCGATGTTGTCGATGAGCTTCCACTGCGGGCTTCGGATAGAGCGTAATTGGCGGCCGACCGAGAACAGTTCGCTGACGGCGGTCTGGTTGAAGGGGAGGCCGGGGTCGAGCGCCAGAGGCACGAGGCTCACGCCCATAACGTCCTCCATGGAAGCCGCGCCGGCGAGTTCGAGCAGGGTTGGCGCAACGTCGATGATGCGCGTTTGCGGGCGGATGCGAACGCCGCCGCCCAAGCAGGCGGGATAGCGGATGATAAGGGGAATGCGGATGACCTCGTCGAAGAGGGTCATGCGGTGGGCCTTGTAGGCATGCTCGAAGAACTCGGTGCCGTGGTCGGAAGTGATGGCCACGATCGTGTTGTCGAGCAGTCCGGCGGCTCTTAAGTCATCGAGGATCTTGCCGACATGCATATCGGTCCACGCGATCTCGCCATCGTACAGGGCGATCAGGTGGTTCCTATCGCGCTGAGGCATCCGCGCGTTGATCTTGGGATCGAAAAAGAAGTTCTCGCCCGTCACACTGCCAGCGTAGTCTGCGTCAAACATAGTGTCGTACGGCGGCGGCGGGATGAAATCGAAATGCGGGTCCCACATGTGGACGAACATGAAGAACTTGGACCGGCCGTTCGTGTCGAACCACTTCTTGAACGCCTCGTAGACGCGCGGGCCGGTTATGTCACGGTGGGAGGCGTGCATGACGCCGCGGTCCATCGCCCAACGATCGACGGGGTTGTTGTCGAGGGTTCCGGCGTAGGAAGTGCAGTCCACGTAGTGCTCGAAGCCGCGGCCGAGACCGAAGGCCGGGTGCAGGTAGGGGCCGGAAAAGAAGCCGACGGTTCGGTAGCCGGCCTGCGCGAACTTCTCGGCCAGGGTGCCCACCTTGTCGGACAGCTTCTTGTCCGTGTCGGTGCAACCGTGGACGGAATCACTCAGCGAGGTGAACAAGGCCGCGTGCGCCGGCAGGGTCCACGAGGTGCTGCTGATGTGGTTCTCGAACAGCACGCCCTCGGCGGCCAACCGGTCGATGTGGGGGCTCGTGTTGCGCTGGTAGCCGTAGCAGCCCAGATGATCCGGGCGCAGCATGTCGATCGAGATCAAGAGCACGTTGGGTGTGCTCGCCCGAGGATGAGCCGATCCGCCGGACCGCGCATTGGCGGACATGTGTCGGTACAGAATCGTCCCCCCGGCGAGCAAAACGGCGGACATGACCACGGCCCGGGTCTGGCAAGGGATTGTGGCATCAGGCGACACGGCGGCGGTTCCAGTAATCGGTCCACTGGCCGCTCTCGCGCAGGGCCACCAAGTTCATCATCC
>JBGPAW010000219.1:0-6446 GCA_041480905.1 Phycisphaerae bacterium | reverse complement strand
TGGCCTACCCGCAGGCGTTGGCCCGGGGCTGGGACATCGGCTCGGGTCCGACGGAGGCGGCCTGCAAGAACCTGACCCTGCGGCTCAAACGGACCGGGATGAAGTGGGACGTGGAGCACACCGCAGGAGTGATGAACTTGGTGGCCCTGCGTGAAAGCGGCCAATGGACCGACTACTGGAACCGCCGCCGGGTCGCTTGATGCCACAATCTCTTGCCAGACCCCTTCCGCCTCCGCGGCCGCCATCGAGTTGCCGGTCGGACGGCACCACTGTATAATGCCCCGAGTTCGAGCGCTGGAAGACTCACTCGCCATGCTTAAGTTCGGTTTTCGTTCTGGGGCAGGAATCCGGTCACCGTTCTCCGGCCGGGTCGGATCCCGTGCTGAGGACCCCTGATGTCGTCGTCGCTACACCTACCGACGAGTTCGAGAAGCAGGACCGTCCTGGTTTACGCCGTCATGATCGCTACGGCGGTGCTGGTGTTCCTGCTCGTCCGCGCTCACGGGAAGTCGCTGGCTGCCCCGGAGCCGGCGGGCGGGCCGCTGTTCGGCGCCGGCGGCGGCAGCCAGAAAATCGACGAGTTGCTGCACGTGCTGGTGGCGCTCGTGGTGGTGATCGCCGCCGCGCGCTTGGTGGGTCGGCTTTTCAAGTACATTCAGCAACCGCCGGTGATCGGCGAAGTGGTGGCAGGGATCATGCTGGGTCCGTCGCTGCTGGGGCAGGTCTGGCCCGAGGCGGCGCAGTTCGTCCTTCCGCCGTCGATTGCACCGTTTCTGCGAATCCTCTCACAGATCGGCGTGATCCTGTACATGTTCCTGGTCGGTCTGGAGCTGGACACCCAACGCTTGAGCAAGGGTACGCACTCGACGGTGGCGATATCGCACGCCAGCATCCTCACGCCGTTTCTGCTGGGGTCGTTGCTGGCGTTGTGGGTGTACCCACGGTTTTCGAGCCGGGACGTGCCCTTCACGATCTTCGCCTTGTTTATGGGCGTGTCGATGTCCGTCACGGCGTTCCCGGTACTGGCGCGCATCCTCACGGATCGCGGCATCCAGCGGAGCTTCCTGGGCGTGATCGCGTTGAGCTGTGCCGCGGTGGATGACGCCACCGCCTGGTGCCTGCTAGCGTTCGTGGTGAGTATCGCGGACGCCGAGGTCGGACGGGCGGGTCAGACGGCCTTGATGACGCTGGGGTTCATTATCGGGATGGTCGTGCTGATTCGCCCGCTGTTGCACCGCTTGGCCGCGCGGGTCGACGAACGCGGCCGGCTGACGCAGGGAGTGATCGCCTGGATCGTGATCGCCATGTTGCTCTCCGCCTTGACGACCGAAAGCATTGGCGTCCACGCCCTCTTCGGGGCGTTTCTGCTCGGCGCGGTGATACCCCATGACAGCGTGATCGCCCGCGAACTGACCCGCCGGCTGGATGACGTGGTGGTGGTCCTCTTTCTGCCGGCGTTCTTCGCATTCACCGGCATGCGCACGCAGATCGGCCTGCTGCGGGGACTCGAGCCCTGGTTTTTCTGCGGGGTGATCATCTTCGTCGCGTGTCTGGGCAAGTTTGGCGGCAGCGCCGTCGCGGCCCGTCTGACGGGAGTGGGATGGCGCGAGTCGGCGGCCCTCGGCGTGCTGATGAACACGCGCGGGCTGATGGAGCTGATCGTGCTCAACGTCGGCCTGGACCATCGCGTGCTCAGCCCGACCTTGTTTGCGATGCTCGTGATCATGGCGGTCGTGACCACGGTCATGACCGCGCCGGCCCTGTACTGGCTCACCCGTGGGCACCGCATGGTGGAGTCGCCCGACCCGGACTTCGCCGCGCACCTGGACCTGCATCAGGAACCGCGACGCGAACTGGTGCCCGCGCTCTCCGCGTGCTCCGCGGTTTGATTGATCGCGTTGATCAATTGCCGCAGGCGGGCGGCGTTCTTCTTGTGATAGCGCAGCACCAGTCGGGGCAGCCCGGCGTACTCGCCGTCCTCTTCGGGCAAGGCCTCGTGAACTTGACGAATCTCCCCCTCGGCCAGCAGATCGGCGAAGGTGTGGTTGAGCCGCTCCAGTTCCGCGGCCGAGAGCGGGGAGCGCATGCGAATGACCAGGTCCTCCAACACGTACCGGGAGGAATGATAACGCCGATAGAAGCGGAGGATTTCCGCCACGGCGTGCTCGGCGTGGTCGGCGATGTAGAAGAGGTTCATGTCCTCCGGGTCGATCATGCCGTCGTGGAGCAATTCGGACTTGACGTACGTCCGCCAATGCTGCCAGTAGGTTCCGCCCGGCTCATCGCACATCACAATGGGGATGGGCGTGGTCTTGCCGGTTTGGACCAGGGTCAGGGCTTCGAAGCCCTCATCCTGGGTGCCGAAGCCGCCGGGGAACAGGGCGATGGCCCGGGCCTCCTTGATGAACATCAGCTTACGGGTGAAGAAATAATTGAAATTGATGAGCTTCTCGTCGCCGGCGATGATGGTATTGGCGGTCTGCTCGAAGGGCAGGCTGATGGACACGCCGAAGCTGGCCTCGCGTTTGGCCCCGTGATGCCCAGCGCGCATGATGCCGTTGCCCGCGCCGGTGATGACCATCCAGCCGGCCTTTTGGATCAACTCGGCGAACTTGACCGCCGCGACGTATTGGGGATGGTCCTCTTCCGTGCGGGCGGAGCCGAAGATGGTCACCTTGGGAATCTCCGCGTAAGGCGCGAAGACTTTGAAGGCGTAGCGCAGCTCCGCCAGTGCCCGGTTGAGCAGCTTGAGCTCCCCACGTCCACAGCCGTCCTTGGCCAATCGACAGACCGTGGTAATCATCCCGGCGAGCAGGTCGTTGCTCGCCTCCTTGCCGTTCTTGGCCAGGAATTCCTGAATCTCGGCGTCGCGTTGGGCGCTGGCGGCGGAGGGTGCGCGGCGACGCGGTTTGGTGCTTTCCATCATTTACTCCAGACGGTCCGCTTCGCGGACCCTACATGACGACGGTCCGCTTCGCGGACCCTACATGACATGTAGCGCCGTAAGTATATCCGCAAGCGACGGGGGACGCCAGAGCCGCCGCCTGCGCTCCGACTGCAAGAAGTACGGTCGCCCTGGAAGGGGCACGAAATAATTTGGTGAAAAGACCTTCGCGGAGTTGCCAAACCGCTGCCGAATCGGTTAAGTTATGGGTGTGCCTGTGGGGGCACGGGGGCCGATCCATACCTGTTGATACGCCGGTCGGAAAGAGAATAGCGCACTCCCTCGTCGGGGTGACGCCGGACTCATTCACGTTTAATTCGAGGAGCCAGGAATGAAACCGCGTCCGAACACCGCAGCGTTCGTGCTGGGGCTGCTGCTGAGCGCCGTGACCGCGTCCGAGCTATTCGGCAGCGAGCCGGGCAATTTATTCGTCCGTATGCCGGCCTCGGCCGTCCAGCGGGCGGCAGAAGTGGGCGTGCGGCCCAGGTCGGCCCTGGACTACGGCACCTTCGTCTGGCTGGAGCTGTCGGACGCCGACTTGGCCGGGCTGCAGGCGGCGGGTCTGCCGTATGAACTGCAGACCGAGCCGTTCACCCTTCGGCTGGGCGAGCAGAGCTTCGACCCGCGGGTAAGCCCGCCGACATTGCCGGCCGGGTGGGACACGGTGCGGAGCAACGGCCCGGACCTGCACCTCGTGCAGTTTGTCGGGCCGACGCGCCAGGAGTGGGTCGAGAGCCTCAAGAACCGGGGATGGAAGATCGTGCAGTACATCCATCCCTTCACTTACGTGGTGTGGGGCGAGAGCGGGATGCGCGGTCAACTGGAGCAGGCGGAGATGGTCCGCTGGACGGGGCCCTTCGCCCCGGCGTATCGCGTGCTGCCGTCGCGGCGCAACCTCGCTTCGCAACCGCGGCCGGTGAAGGTGCTGATGGTCCGCGCCGCGGATACCGACGCCGTCGTGCGCGGGATCGAAGCGTTGGGCGGCAGGTTGGACTCGCGGACGGTGCTGAACGACGCCTTTGAGGTGGCCGGTTTCGCCCTGCCGGGCGACGCCCTGCAGAACGCCGCGCAAATCCCCGGCGTGTATAGCATTCAGCCGGTGCCCACCGATGGCGGGCTGCGCGGAGAGATGAGCGACCAGGTCAACGCCAATAACGTCAATGGCAGTAATCAGGCGTTTCCTGGATACCCGGATTGGCTGTCGGCGTTGGGCATCAACGGCGCGGGCGTGAGGATCGCCAACGTGGACGGCGGAGTGCAAAACAACCATCCCGAACTGGTCAACCGCCTCGTTTCTTGTTCCGGCACGACCTGCGGGGGCGGTGCCACCAGCAGCCACGGCACCCACACCGCCGGAATCATGGCCGCTGACGGGTCTTCGGGAACACGCGACAGCTACGGCTTCCTCCGCGGCCTGGGTGTGGCTCCGGGAGCCAACCTGGTCGAGCAAGTGTACAGCCCCTACTACTCGTGGACCAACGGCATGCTGTTGCTCATGACCGACTCCTACAACAACGGGGCGTCCCTGTCGGGTAACAGTTGGGGACCGTCCGGCAGCCCCCTGGGCTACGACAACGACACCATGCAGGTGGACATCGGCGTGCGTGACGCGGTGCCCGGAACGGCGGGCAACCAGCCGCTCAGCTTCGTGCTCTCCATCATGAACGGCAACGGCGGCACCAGCACCCAGGGCACACCCGACGAGGGCAAAAACATCTTCACCATCGGCTCCACCAAGATGCAGAACAGCGGCGGGTCCCAGATCCTCCAGATCGATGACCTATCCTCCAATACAGCCCACGGCCCGTGCCTCGACGGACGGAAGATCCCCCACATGGTGGCGCCGGGGTGCTACGTGGATTCGACCTACACGACCAGCACCTGGGGCTTGTTGTGCGGGACCAGCATGGCTTCGCCGCACGTGAGCGGGGCGGTGGCCTTGTTCATCCAGTATTACCGCGGCCTTCCCGGTTACGTGAGCGACCCCAGCCCGGCGCTCGTCAAGGCTGCCTTCCTGCCGGTGGCGCACGATCTGGCCGGCCACCTGGACGCCGACGGCGGCACCCTGGGCCATCCCTTCGACAACAAGCAGGGCTGGGGCCGAATGGACCTGGCGGCCGTGATCGATCCGCCGTTGCCAGCGGTCTACCTCGACAATCCGGTCGTGTTCGATAACAGCGGGGAGCAATGGACCATCCAGGTGTCCGCCGCCGACTCGGGCCAGCCCTTGCGGGTCATGCTGGTCTGGACCGACGCGCCGGGACACGGCTTGGGGGGCAGCACCCCAGCCTGGAACAATAATCTGGACCTCACTGTCGAATCCGGGGCCAACGTCTACAAGGGTAACGTTTTCGGCGCGACCGGCTGGTCCCAGACGGGCGGCACGGCGGACATCAAGAACAATACCGAGGGCGTGTTCATCGGTCCGACCGCGCCTGGCGTCTACACCGTCCGGGTCGTGGCGGCCAACATCACCTCAGACGCCATCCCCGGCGTCGGTGATGCCACCGATCAGGATTTCGCCTTGGTCTGCTACAACTGCTCGCAGGGGCCGACTCCGCCGACGGCGCAGGACCAGCCGGTCACCACACCGGTCAGTGTCCCGCTGACCGTCATGCTGGGCGCCACTGACGACGGGCTGCCCGATCCACCGGCGGCGTTGAGCTACATCATCGCCAGTCTGCCCACGAACGGCAGCCTGTCCGACCCGGGGGCCGGAACCATCGGCGGCGTTCCGTACACGCTGGTCGGCAACGGCAATCAGGTGCAGTACGCCCCGGCAGGGGGGTATCGGGGGCCGGACGGCTTCCAGTTCAAAGCCAACGACGGCGGTACGCCGCCGGAGGGCGGTGATTCTAACCCGGCGACGGTGACGATTGCGATGGGTGGACCGACCTGGGACCCGGTGGCCTCCAACGGCGTTGCGACTACGGCGGTGAACCTGGCGGTGGACATCGCCCTGGTGGGCACCGATCCCAACAACGACCCGCTGACCTACGTGATCGAGAGCCTGCCGGCTGCGGGCTTCCTGAGCGATCCGGGGGCGGGGGCGATCGCGACGGTGCCGTATACGTTGGTGGGGAGCGGCCGAGTGGTGACGTATCAACCGCCGTGCGGGACGGCCCTGACCGACAGCTTCACCTTCTCGGTGCACGACGCGACGGCCGGATCGAACATCGCCACGGTGTCGGTGACAGCGAGCGCCAGCGCTCCGCGGCGCGTGTACTGGTTCCCGATGGACACGAACCCGGGATGGAGTGTGCAGGGCTCGTGGGCGTTCGGGACGCCGACCGGCGGCGGCTCGCACAACCACGACCCGGTGGCCGGCTACACGGGGACGAACGTGTTCGGCTACAACCTGGCCGGCGACTACACCAACAACCTGACGGTGCGTTATCTGACCACCTCGGTGCTGAACTGCGTCAACATGAGCGGCACGGAGTTGCGCTTCCGGCGGTGGCTGGGGGTGGAGCGGACCGACCGGGCCACGGTGGAGGTGTCG
>JBGPAW010000218.1:0-6485 GCA_041480905.1 Phycisphaerae bacterium | reverse complement strand
CGGCGGGACGAGCAGCCGGGTGTTGACCGGGACGGCGTGCCCGCCCAGACTCCATAGCAGCACCGAAGCCACGTGATAAGGTTCGATCCGCTCCAGTTGTTCCAGCCAACGCTTGGCTTCCCGTTTGCCCAAGGCCTGGAGCGAATCGAGCTTCAAGGTGTTCTTGCGGAGAAAAACCGCGTTGAGCAAGCCGCACAAGCGGGCCGCGCAGGCCAGACCGTTGGGCACCAACGGATCGATGATGTCCGCGATTTCCCGCGGCGAGGACACGCGCACCTCGTTGAGGTCCACCATATTCTGATAGAGCTTGTCCCACGCGCGCCGGGCGTTAGCGAGCGTGCTTTCCTGGCTGAATACCGCCAGAACGAGCTGCTCCAACGGATCGGTTGGTGGGCCGATCTCAGGTTCTGCGTTCTGCTTCTTGATCCGGGCGTAGAAGCGTTTGACCCGTTTGCCGTAGGCGGTCCCATGCTTCATGCGCTGGCTCCGTCCGGGTCCGGCTCCAGGCCGCGGGCTTCCAGCCCGCGCGGTCTCTCTCCTGCGGCCGCGTCCGGCGTCGCCGTTTCGTCGGCATGCCGCGCCCGGTCCGCTTTCACGGACTCCTCGATGATCTGCACGGTCCGCAGCGTCCCCTTCACGGACGAGTCGGACAAGAACCGGACCTCCGGGCAATGTCGGGCACGCAGCCGTTCCCCCAGCAGGCGCTGGATGTGCTTGGCGGCGTGCGTCAGCCCCTGGAGCGTCCGGCGGGTCTCGCTCTCGGAGCCGAGCACGCTGACGTACACCTTGGCCACCTGCAGATCGCCCGAGACCTCCACGCGCGTGACGCTGGCCAGCGGCGAAATCCGCGGGTCGTTGAGCTCGTGGACGATGGCCTCCCCGACGATGTCCCGCACCAGGCTGGCCATCTTGGCGGGTCGGTATGAAGGCATGTTCGACCTTCTCCCCCCCTACCAGAGGGTTTTCTCGTAGTCGAGCAGGCTCAAGCCCCGTTGCCGCCGCGCGAAGTCCACGATCTTGTCCAAACAACTGTGGACGTGCACCGGATCGTTGGAGACCACGGCAATTCCCACCGTGGCGCGCTGCCAGGCCTCCAGGTGGTCCACTTCGGCCACCGACACGTTGTAGCGCGAGGCCACGCGGTCCTTGAAGCTCCTCAACACGCGCCGCTTGTCCTTCAAGGAGCGCGCTTCGTAGATCGCAAAATCCATCCGCAAGACCCCGACCGTCATCTTCAATTCAACAACGTCGTCGAAATCATGCCGTCCACAATGCTAAGGAAGAAAAGCCGATACGACGGCATGGGGTCCTTCCTCTCCCACTTCTCCAGACGGTAGGGGATCATCCCGATGCGGGACAACGCCTCGATGATCACCGGTTGGTCCTTTTCGGGCACCTGCCGGAAGCTCAATTCCGTGCGGATCGCTTCGGCGTCGAATCCGTATACTTTCTCGGTTGGGAGGTAGGCCAGTAGCTGGGACAGTTCCAAGCTGCGCGGCAGGTACAGCGCCGTCAGCGGCGTCCAAACTTCTGCAACCACCTCCATCTCGTAGTAGCGAACCACGACCTGCGAGTAGTCGCCGAGCGTCTCGAGGGCGACGCGGTTAGCGCGGTCGGGCAGAAAGTACGCCTCCAGCGCCTTGCCCTGCTCTTCCGCCTTCGCCGTGGCACTTTCCAGTTGGCGCCGGGCAGCCGCGTACCCGGGCAGCCGCATCAACTCCGGAGCGGTCATCTTGATCGCCACCGCTACCTGATACCGATCCGGCGGCAGGCTGATCATCTGCCCCGCGGGGATCTTGGCCATGACCCGTCGGTCCTTGAGAATCGAAGCCTCCGAGGCGTCCCGTGCTCTGCGCAGGTACGCCATGGCCCCGGACGGCACGGAACTGAAAAACACGCCGCTCTGGTTCAGCGGTAGTGTCGGCCGCAACAGACCCCGCGCGGAGGAGCCCGAGATGGGTACATCCGGAACGGTTGCTCTTTGGGTCTCTTCCCGTTCCGCGGGGCCGGAACGGCTCGGAGCGTGAGCCTCTTTCGGGCCGACCTGAGCCGCGGCGCTGGGAGGCAAACCCGCCTTCCAGTGCCGGTAGCCCGCCCTCCCACCGACAATCAGCACGGTGATGATGATCGCCGCATAACACATCTTCAGCACCACCGCGACCGGATCGACACCACCCCGCGGCAGGGTGGGCGCGGGCATCTCCGGCGTAGGGGGGGGGCGGCGCCTGGACGCCCACCACCGTCTTGGCTCAGGCTGCGGTTCGCCCGTTCGTTCGACTTCGTTCAGCAAAGAGCTTACCGGCTCCGTCGCTGGGTTCGGGACCATCGCCTCACGACCACAATACGAGCAGCGCACCACCTTACCGGCATTCTCCTCGCCGGCCCGAATCGTGTGGCCGCATTCTCCCGTGAACTCGATCATGGTCGTCGTGGTGCCCGATCTAGTGTCGTCGGCCATCCTGTCTGCATCTTATCCGAACCGCGACCGTTAGGGAGCGGCGCGACATGACACCCTGGGAATCCGCTCCCTTACGGTCGCGGTTCGGATCCCAAAAGATGCCTTGATTCTGACCAACTATACCTAGGAGTCCTTCAGTTTGCGCGCAACCTTGATGATTTCGTAAGATTCGATCCGATCGCCGGTCTTCACGTCGTCAAAACCCTCCAGCCGGATCCCGCACTCCATCCCCGCCCGCACCTCCCGAACGTCCTCCTTGAAGCGACGCAGCGAGGCGAGCTTGCAGTCGTCCCGGATCACCACCCCGTCCCGGATCAGCCGCGCGAAATGATTCCGCTGCACCACCCCGTCAGTGACGTAGCAGCCGGCCACCATGCCCACCTTGGTGATGCGGAACACGTCGCGGACCTCGGCCGTGGCCCGCTGCTCGACCTTCTGCTCCGGTTCCAGCAGGCCCTCCATGGCCCGGCGGATGTCGTCCGCCACCTCGTAGATGATCTTGTACCGGCGGATCTCGACCCTCTTCTCCTCCGCCAGGTGCTTCGCCCCCGGACCCGGCACCACGCGATACGCCACGATGATCCCGTCGCAGGCGTTGGCCAGCAGCACGTCACTGTCCATCACCCCGCCCACGCCCCAGTGCCGGACCACCAGCGACACCTCATGGGAAGGAATCTCCTCCAGCACCTTGCGAATGGCGCTCACCGAACCGGAGACGTCCGCCTTGATGATCAGGTTTAGCTCCGGCAGGCTCCCCGCCGCCCGTTGTTTGAACAGGTCTTTCAGGCTGCGGGAGCGGGTGCTGACCGCCCGACCCTCCTGCACCCGTTTCTGTTTGGTTTCGTTGGCGATCTGCCCCGCGTGGTGCAGGTTTTCCACCACGTAGAACTTGTCCCCGGCCTCGGGCACGTCGTCCAGGCCCCACACCTCCACCGGGATGGACGGCGTGGCCGCTTCGATCCGCCGTCCCGCGTCGTCGATCAAGGCCCGCACCTTGCCAAACGCCCCCCCGCACACCATCACGTAGCCCACCCGCAGCGTCCCTTCCTTAACCAGGACCGTGGCCACCGGTCCGACGCCTTCTTTGGTCTCGGCCTCCAGCGCCGTGCCGATGGCCTCCAGGGTCGGATCAGCCTGGAACTCCAGAAGTTCCGCCAGGTTGGAGAGGTGCTGCACCAACTCGTCGACCCCTTCGCCGGTGAGGGCCGAGGTCTTGATCACGTCGGTCTCCCCGCCCCATTCCGTGGGGTTCAATTGCTGCGCCGCCAATTGCCCGTAGATCATGTTCAGGTTGGCGTCGCCCAGGTCCCACTTGTTTAGTGCCACGACGATGGGCACGCCGGCGGCCTTGGCATGACTGATGGCCTCGAGCGTCTGGGCCATCACCCCGTCATTGGCCGCGACGACCAACACCACGATGTCGGTCACCTGGGCCCCGCGGGCCCGCATGGCGGTGAAGGCCTCGTGACCGGGCGTGTCCAGGAAGGTCACCGCCAGGTCTCCGCGCACCAGATGGTACGAGCCCAGGTGTTGGGTAATGCCGCCGTCTTCCTCATCGACCACGCCCGTGCGGCGAATGGCGTCCAGCAGGCTCGTCTTGCCATGATCGACGTGTCCCAGCAGGGTGATCACCGGGGGGCGCCGGGTCGGATCGCGGCGCTCCCGCGCGGCGTACTCCTCAACCAGTAAATCCAACGAGGTTTTCGCTTCTTTCACGATCAGCTCGATGCCGAATTCGGCTGCCACCAGTTCCGCCACGTCGTTGGGCAGGATCGCATTCACGCTCGGGAGCAGATTATGTTCACGTTTCAAGATGCCCACCAGGCGCACGAAGGGTATGCCGATCGCCGCACAGAAATCCTTAACCATAATGGGTTCGGATACTTCCGCCGTCGTAATCGGGGCCACCGCCGCACCGCCGCTCGGCCCCCCGCGCGTTCGGGCTTCCAGGCGATGGGACTGAATCCGCCGTCCGGTGGCCCCGTGCAGGCGCTCCTGGAACTCCGCCATGTCTCGGTCGCGCCACTCTTTCACTTTCGTGCCCGAGTCCGATCCGCGCTGTCCGTGACGCCGAGCCCGCGCCGGACTCTTCACCTCCGCCTCGCGCCCCGGACCCCGGCGACGCCCCACGTCGGCCGGCGGCGGTCCGGTCACCTCGGGAACCTCCGCCGCCACGCGGCGACGCGGGCTGCCCGATCGTGGCCGCGGCAGCGCGGTGTCCGGCTCCACCGGTTCGTAGCGCACCACCCGCGGGCCGGTCAGTCTGGCGGGAGCCGGGATGTTCTGCGGACCGGCGGGTACCACCGGCTCCACCGCCGGCCGAGGTGGTTCCACCACCGGCGCCACCGCCGGTCGGGCCACTTCCGGCACCGCCTCCACCGCGCCGGGCAGTTTCACTTCCATCGCCGCTTCCGGTGGCGGCAGCTCAATCGGCGCGATCGGCGCCTCCCCCACGACGACCGGCGTACCGGGCGGCGGTGCTTCCAGGACCGCCGCCGCTTCCCGGCCGGGGGCCGCCGGCGCCTCTACCGGAACTGCCTCGGCCGCCGCGGCGACCGCGGTCTCCCCGGGCGCTACGGCGACTCCCCATTCCAACGGGACCGCTTCCAGCGTCGCCACCCCTCCGGTTTCCGCGAGACCCTCTCCCAGCGCGGCCGCCGGGCGCTTCTTCCGCCGGATCCGCACCTTCTTCAGGTCCACCCGCTCCGTGGTTTCCACCGTCATGGTGTGCTCGCCCTCGCTGAACCACTCTCGAATGGTCGCTTCCTGGCCGGCGCTCAACGTGCTCATGTGGTTCTTGATAACCAGACCCTCAGCCTGACACTTATCCAGTATCACCTTGCTGCTGACGTTCAGCTCCTTGGCCAGTGTGTGAACCCGCATTCTCTCGGACAAGCACAACCTCCCTGCTGTCCACAGTCAAAAACGCCGCCGCATACCCGATCCGAACCGCGACCGTAAGGGAGCGGCCTCTTCTCCGAACCGCAACCGTAAGAGCTTGGGAAAAAATCGCGGTGACGGGCCGAATGCCTCCGTTTTCAGTGCTGGCAACGCGGCTCCATTGCCTCCGTGTTGGATTTTTTCCCAAGCTCGTAAGGGAGCGGCTGAGAGGCGGCGACCCTTGTTCGCTCCCTTGTGGTCCCCGGTGGATGGCACGGTCTCGCCGAGCACCGCGCAGCCAGCCCGTGGTCTTCCGACTCTGCAGGCTCGTCTGCGGCGCAACCCTGCCACCCAATCGAACCCGCGGATTAAGCTGTGTCGGACCATTGGGCTCTAGCCCTCGTCACCGCTGTCGTCGGTTCCCTGCGGCTCCACGCCGACCTGCGAAACCGCCGCCTCTGGCCCGTCGTTCCCCGTCGCATTCGCGTCGGTCGACGCGGCCAGCTCCTCCTCGCCCGTCGTCGCCCCAACCAAGGCCTCCACGTCACCCGCTTCGCCCGGCACGCCGGCGGGCGCTGCGGCGTCAGCCTCCCCGCCGGGACCTTCGGCCTCGGCCTCAGCTCGCGCCGCCTCCGCGGCGGCTTTGGCCGCCTGCGCCTCGGCGGCTTTGGTCGCTTGGGTCTCGGCGGCGATGCGTTCGGCCTCGCGGCCCGCCACTTCCACAATCCGGCCGGCCAACTCCTCCGTAACGCCCAGGTGTTCAACCAGCGGCTCGACGCCCACTTCCTCCATATCAGCCAGGCTGATGATGCCCAAGGCCAGCAGCTTGTCCAGCAGCACGTCGTCGACGCCCTCGATGCCCTTAAGGGACTTCTCCATGTCATCGAGGCCCTTGCTGTATTCCTTCGGCGTGAGGATATCCAGGTCCCACCCGGTCAGCCGGGCGGCCAGACGCACGTTTTGCCCGCGCTTGCCGATCGCCAGCGAAAGCTGGTCCTCCACCACCATCACGGTCGCCCGCCCCAACTCGAAACACAGGGCGATCTCCTGGATTTCCGCGGGCTTGAGCGCGTTGCCGATCAGGATTTGCGAGGACTCGTTCCAGCGCACGATGTCGATCTTCTCCCCCCCCAGTTCATCCACGATG
>JBGPAW010000217.1:0-6493 GCA_041480905.1 Phycisphaerae bacterium | reverse complement strand
TCCCTGCTTAGCTTCGGGACCGTTGCCACAGCTGGTATCGCGAACTCTGCCGTCACGCTTGCAAAGATGGTGAGCGCTTCGGCTACATCCCGCGTACTTGGCCGAATCTCGGCAGGCTCAACGATTGCAGGGACTGATGGCTGGGTTGTGCTTGCCTCCGCTGGCAGCGTTTCGGGTTGCGTAGCCGGCTGGGTCTCCGTCCCCGGAGCTGGCGCTGTCGTTGCGGTGGACGGTTGCGTCGTAGCCGCTTCCGGCGTGTCGGCCATCGCGGTGATGGGGCACCCGATCAGTAACACCGCCACGGCAATTAGCAGAGGGCGTCGCTGCGCTGAGAAACTCGATTCGCCCATAGGTCTACTCCGTGCCTCGCGCGGACGGCCCGCCCGCAAAGGCGGGGGACTCGAATGGGTCGCTAGGCACCTGAAGGCACGTTGACCTTCGTATTCCGCCAACGCTGAACCCAGGGGTTGCGCTCTCGCGGGAGGGCAAGCCTCCCGGCGAGCCGTGGCGCCCGTGTCTTTCGATGGGTTCGGCTCGGCAGGAGCCTCGCCCTCCCTGGCGAACCCGCAAGTTCAGCGTAGGCAGGTCTTAGTCACGCTTCTTTTCGGTCTCGTCCTTCTTCTCGGGTACACCCGCGGGTTTTCCCGGCCCGCCGGGGGCGCCCGATCCCATCATCATCTTCAAGGCCACATCCTTGACGGCCACGATCAATTCCGTGGGCAGGAACACATCGACCTGCGTCGAGTCCTTACCGACTACGGACGTCATAGCCGCGGGGGCGTTGATCTCCGGCAAGTGGAAAGGCAACGCTTCGTCTTCTTCCAGCGCCTTGGCCACGTTCTCGATGCACCCGACAATCTGGTCCGCCGCCAAGTACCCGGCCGCTACGGGCTTCTTCGGCAAATGGGAACTCACTTTTTGAATGCCGGGGGTGTTGTCCAGGGGGGCGTCATCCTTCCGGGCCTGCTCGATGAGACGTTTCATATAGTCGGCCCCGCCGCCGAAAGAGGCCACCACCCGCTGGGGACTGACCGCCGCCAGCCGGAACGCCACGCCCTCCTTGCCCAGCACGGCGGTGACTTCCTCACGGTCATCGTCGTCCAATTGGTCGATCTTGGATAAATCGAACTTCAACTGCGCCACTTTCAGCCCCGCGATTTCCTCGCCCGCGGGGGTGTAAGTCGCGGCGCCGGCCAGCTTCTCCGCGTCCTTGTCCGAGGAGAGCTTCCTGGCCGCCTCCACCGCCTTTCCGAACAACTCCAGCCACTTGGTGCTGTCGCTGGTCTCGAAAACCACCGAGGCGCCGATCAGACCGCCCGGACCAGGCGGCAAGGACTCCACCGCGACGCGGGCCGCCGTGGTCAACGGGGCCCATTCTTCGAGAACGCCTTTCAGTGCGGTGAGTTGTTCGGCGTTGATGGACTTCACGTCCTTGCCGGCCTCGAAATACGGCTCGAGTTGCTTAACCGCCTCGCGAGCCAGTTCGGGGTTGAAGACCTGGCCATAAACCAGCATGTATCGCCCGGCCGGCAGCCCCGCTAATAGCGATCCGCTCGGCGGCGAGACCTTGAGCTGCTTGGCCAGTTCGGTGCCCGGTTTGACGTTCAGGGCGAAGCGTAAACCCACGCCGGCTGGGTCCAGAGATACCCCGGTCATGGCCGCTTGCGTCCCCTCCACGAGCATGTCGACTTGCTTTTTGTAGGCTTCGGCCTGCTTGGCCCCCATAGGACCGGCGGACGCCTGCATCATCATGAACATGCTCAGCAAGCCGTCGATCTGCGGCTTGAACGTCTTCAGCAGCCGCTCCCCGTCCAGCCAGAGCACGACGTCGAGACCCTCAAAGGCTTTGAGGTCCTTGTCTTTCCACTTGGCGTCCATGCCGCCTTTGGCCTCGGCGACGGCTTTAACGCCCGTGGCCGTGTCGCTGACGATCACCCGTTTTTCGCCGGTGATGGCGAACCCCGCTTGACCGGCCACCTTCACCTTCCAGACCCCGCCTTCCCCGGCTTCACCGCTCATAGCCTCCACCAGGGCCTTGGGGTCCGCCGCCGGAAGGATGGCCGCATTCTTGCCCCCCATGTCCATGAGGTTCTCGAATGGCATTTGCACGAAGATCACCGGGCCGTTCGTCTCCAGACCGGCCGGGATCTGCATGAAGTGCTGCATGGCCGCCACCGGCGAGTTCCACGGCGGAGGGACGAGCGCCTGCAGGCCGAAATTCGTGACCGCCTGCTGCCACTTACCGTCCAATTGCTTGAGGTTGGGGACGCAGACGAAGCCGACGGCGTCGCCGGGGATCGCAGCTAAAGCGTCCTTCATCGGCTCCGCCGCGCGTGCGAAAATGGGGCCCATCACCGTAAGGCAGATCAGCGTTACCAGCGTCCTGCGAAACATGAGTGGTACTCCTAATGCTCGACCCGTACGTTTCCGAAACTAGAGAGGCAACACAACTCCGTGACCATAACACATTTCGCACACCCCGTCGATGTTTCTTGCGTCGGCGCACGGAAAACTAACAGAAAGCCACAAAAAATGACAAGCGGGTGGTCTTGCGCTCCGAATGTGTCGATGCTACCACTTTCGTCCCTCCTGGGGGAAGGCCGGGGACCACTCACGGAAACGGGATGAGAGCCTGAAATCGAGATGAGGTGCGCGGCTCGTCAAACGTCGGGGCGGGAGTGCAGCGTCGTGCGGTGGGCCTGCTCCCACGCCCGAAGCTCGTCGATGAGCCGCAGGTGATGGCGGATGGTCACCGCGAAACCCGGCGTTTCGGGAACGAGGTCGAAGACGTGCGGTTGACCGTGCAGGCGTGCTTCCAGGTCGCAGACGAAATCGTCCCAATTTCCCTCGTAGAGCGTGTCGCGGATGTCCAGCAGCATGCGCTGTTCCGCCGACAGTTCCAGGGGCGTCGCCGACCGCGGCCCGGAACAGTCCTCCGATGAAAACGGCGCTCGGGACAACGGGCACCTCGGGATCAGCGCTCCGCCAGTTGCTTGCACGCGCGATAGAAGTCCAACGTTCGCCGGACCTCGCCTTCATTGGCTTTATCGGCCAGGGCGACGGCCTTCTCCTGCCATTCGAGGGCCTCGTTGATTTTGCCGATCTGGTGCAGGGCCCGGGCCCGGGCCTGCAGGGCGTCCACCGACCGACCGTCCGCGGCGCAGGCGGCCGCGGCGGCGGCCAACGCCAGGTCGGGTTGCCGATCGCCCAACTCCGGAAGCAGCATCAGCGTGTTGGCCACCAGGGTCAGCCCCGCCGCGCTGTTCTTGTGGTCCCGCAAATACGTCTCCACCCACGACCGCAGCCGGGCCCGATCATGTAGTTCGTTGTTTAGAATCTGAATGGAAAACTGAATGCCCTGCGCGTCGGCCTCCTCCACTTGCAGCATCCCGTTCAGGGCCGTCAGGGCCTCCTCCCATTGCTGAAAGTTCACCGCCCGACTGAACTGCAGCGCCAGCGCGTCCAGCTTCTTTTTGTTCTCCGCGGCGGCCCGCGCCGCCGCCGCGTCGAACTTCCCGGCGATGATCTTCTCCAGCACTTCTTCCATATCGCCGTACGGGTGCCCTTGCCAGGCGATCTTGCCGTCCTTGCCGATGATGAAGGCGTGGGGAATCCCCGTCGCCCCGGCCGCCAGCATGTAGTTGGTGTAGGTCTCTTCCGTCCGGTCGTACCCGACCGCGTACCCCATTTTGTCTCCCTGGATCTGCACGAACCGTTTCACATCATCGAACCGCTGCGGCGGCCAGCCCGTGCTGGTCAACGCGACGAAACGGACGCCGTCTTTGTGGTACTTATTCTGCAGTTCGGTCGTGTGGGGAATCTGCGCCACGCACGGGGCGCACCAGGTCGCCCAGAACTCCAGCACGTAAATTTCCTTGCCGCCGCCCTTGGCCGGGTCGATCGGCCCGCCCTTCAGCCATTCGATCTTCTTGCTAAACGGCGGGGCGGCGTCGCCCACGGTTAACTCCGCCAACGCCGGCGACGCCCAGCCCAGTACCCCCAACCACACCCAGGTGCGCAACGTGATCGAATGCATCCATATCTCCCCGCGGAACAAGTCCCCAGCCCCCATTGCCGTTAGCTGTCAGCCACAGCAGTTCTGAGTTCAAAGTTTCGAGTTCAAGGTTAGTCCAGAGTGCTTAGTCTGGAGAAAAAGCCTTCAGCTCTCTGCTTGCGGCGTTTCGGCTTCTCGGCTTCTCGGCTTTCTCCCGGTTGCCTTCTTCATGCCGTAGGTCATACACCTTCGCCGCCTGCGCCTCGGGTAAGACCGGCACCCCCGGCGGAGTGTTGACTAAGCAGCCCGACAGGGTCAGCGAGACGACAATCCCCAGCAGGCTTTGGATAACCGTTTCCATAACATCAACCTCAACGCGCGGTGTTACTTAGGGACCATCTCCCCCGCATCCCGACACTATAGAAGCATCTCTCCGGGGTCGTCAAACTCAGTTTCGGTCGCCCGGGCCGCGCTTCTCCAGGGCCTCCCCGGTCATCGGCACAAACGCCACCGGAAGCAGGTTTTCGGAGGCGGTGGTTCCGTCCGGCTTTTTGGTGAGGCGCAGCAGGTTCTGCCCGGCGTCTTGGCGGCCGACCGGGATGCACAGGCGTCCCCCAGGTTTGAGTTGCTGGACCAGCGCGGGGGGGACTTGGTCCGGCGCGCAGGTCACGATGATCGCGTCGAACGGGGCCTGCTCGGGCCAGCCGGCGTAACCGTCGCCGATCTTGGTCGCAATGGTGTGGTAACCGCGGCGTGCGAAGGTCTGCATGGCCTGCTTGGCAAGCGGTTCGATGATCTCGACCGTGTACACGTGCGGAGTGATCTCCGCCAGCACCGCCGCCTGATAGCCCGAACCCGTGCCGATTTCCAGTACCTTGGCCTCACGGGTGAGTTTCAACGCCTCGGTCATGAAGGCGACAATGTAGGGCTGGGAGATCGTCTGTCCTTCTCCGATCGGCAGCGGACGGTCTTCGTAGGCGTACGCCTGCCCCGCCTCGGGCACGAACCAGTGCCGCGGGACCTGGCGCAGCGCTTCGAGCACCACCGGATCGCGCACGCCCCGATCGGCGATCTGCCGCTCCACCATCCGCAGACGGTCCGCGCGGCGTTCTTCGGTGCGTGGTCGGGCCCCCCGCCACGCATCGGCGGCTTGGGTGGTGGTCGGCTGGCTGCCCGGCTTCTCCGCCGGCGGCGCACAGGCCGACCAGGTCGGGACCACTGCCAGCCACGCGACGCCTGCCGCCAGCCGGAAACCTCGCTTCTGCGCTTTCATGGTATGGACCTCCCGGGTCGCCGGCCCGCTGTCGACCTGCATGATTATCTCCAGCCCGGACCCGGCCTGGCAAGGGGCCTTCATTTCTGCACCCGGCTTGGGTCTGACAAGAGATTGGGGCATCAAGCGACCCGGCGGCGGTTCCAACAGTCGGTCCATTGGCCGCTTTCGCGCAGGGCCACCAAGTTCATCACTCCTGCGGCGTGTTCCACGTCCCACTTCATCCCGGTCCGCTTGAGCCGCAGGGTCAGGTTCTTGCAGGCCGCCTCCGTCGGACCCGAGCCGACATCCCAGCCCCGGGCCAACGCCCGCGGCTATCCCCGGCGCGTGGCACGCCTGCAGAGCCCGCTTCCGTTCCGCCGGTTGCCACCCCACCCCAAAGCGCCCGCCAGGCCTGCGGCGAGCCAGGCTTATGATGTCCAGGAGCATGCTGAGCAGCGGTTATTGAAATCGCAGGTTGACTGTCGTAACCTGTTAGCCAGTAGGTCGTTCCGGAATCGTGTCGTGCTCGCTGACAACCCGGACGACAACCGCTTCGACGTAGTTTTCGAACGGAGGAATTTGCGGTAAACTGCCTGATGAGAAGAGCTTGCCACCGTAGCTCAATCGGTAGAGCAGCGGTTTTGTAAATCGCAGGTCGTCGGTTCGAATCCGACCGGTGGCTTTCGAGTTTTCATAGGGGAAAGTGCGGTTTCTTTAGCGTTTCCAACGACTTACGCGCGGGGCGGGTTCTCACTGGTTTGTCCAACGGCGTCTAGCGGAATCTGCCCGCGCGTGCCGATTTGCGCCAAGCAAAACGCCAAGCGCGCGGCGGCTGGGACGGACGCGCGATAGCGTGCGTATGCGGCGCAAGCGTTTGCTGGCCAAGTCCCGGTCATAGGTCATCGGATCGTCTTCTCCAGAAGATCACCCTGCCGGCACTCGGTTGCGATCCGCCTGCGGGCAATCTCGAAGTAGCGCGGCTCAATTTCAATGCCAATGAACCTGCGACCCTGGCGAAGACAGGTCAGCGCCGAACATGGCGACGTTGGAGCAGGGGAATGCGAGCAGCGGTCCCGGGACGAATTCATGGTCATCACCGTGGATCGGAGTAACTCTTCAGAAACTATGAGCGTGCCCCCCAAGGGCGGGATAATTGACCCAATCGGTTTTGCACGGCTTTGGTTATCTCGAACCAGGAGGAACACGCATGCTCAACGTCGGAATGGATGTACATCGCGATTCTA
>JBGPAW010000216.1:0-6526 GCA_041480905.1 Phycisphaerae bacterium | reverse complement strand
GGACGGCTTCGAGACCGACGACCAGGTGATCGTCATCGCCGCCACCAACCGGGTGGACGTGCTCGACCCCGCGTTAATCCGCCCCGGACGCTTCGATCGTCAGGTGTACGTGGCGTTGCCCGACGTGAAGGGCCGCTACGAGATCCTCAAGGTCCACGCCCGCAAGGTCAAGCTCGGCCCCAACGCCGACCTCAGACGACTCGCCCGCGGCACGCCCATGTTCTCCGGCGCGGACCTAGCCGCCATCATCAACGAAGCCGCCCTCCTGGCCACCATGCAGAACAAGGAGTTCGTCGAGCAGGATGACCTCGAGGAGGGACGCGACAAGGTCCGCTGGGGCC
The DNA here is from genome assembly GCA_041480905.1 of Phycisphaerae bacterium. Taxonomy (GTDB): domain Bacteria; phylum Planctomycetota; class Phycisphaerae; order UBA1845; family UBA1845; genus JAAEQG01. The sequence continues at coordinate 6,185 of JBGPAW010000216.1, read as the reverse complement.
GGGCCAAGCGCAGCCGCGAGGTCGACGAGAAGGAGCGCTGGGCGACCGCCTATCACGAAGCCGGCCACGCCCTGGTCCAATCGCTCGAGGAGCACGCCGATCCGGTGCACAAGATCAGCATCCTGCCGCGCGGGCCCTTCGGCGGCGCCACCTTCTCTCTGCCGGAGAAGGACCGGACCAACCTCTCCAAGAACTATATCTTAGCGACCATGCGCATCCTCTGCGCCGGACGCATTGCCGAGGAACACTTCGCCGGCGACGTCAATACCGGCGCCGCCGCCGACATCCGCCAGGCCACCGAATTGGCCCGACGCATGATCACCGAGTGGGGCATGAACGAGAAGCTCGGCTTCATCGCCTACGACGGCGACTCGGTGGTCAAGAACACCCTGTTCGACTGGCCGCAGGCCCGCGAATATTCCGAGGACACCGCCCACCTGATCGACCAGGAAGTCCGCCGGCTGATTGATGAGGCCTATGCCGACGCCCAACGCATCGTCCAGGAAAACGCCGCCAAGGTACAGAAGATCGCCGAAACCCTCATCAAGTACGAGACCATCACCGGAGAGGACGTCAAAGCCCTGATCGCCGGTGAGAACCTGGACAAGCCCGGTATCGCCGATCTCCTCGACGATGAGGCCCAGGCCGGTCGGCGCGTCGGACAGGCTCGACCGGTCCCGGCCCCCGACCGCCCTCTCGAAGGTCAGCCCCGCTTCGGCGACGGTCCCCTCCCTCAACCCGGGTAGGCTTCGCCACTCACGCACGTTCGACCCGGCTCCGAAAAACGAGCCGCGGACTTGGAGTTTTCCCCGCCGGACACGTGCTCACTCTCTCGCGTGACCAGCTTCGCTACCGGCTGCCTGAGAAGAACGGCCCCTAGAAGACTAATTTAAGTGGCTTATTGAATTGGGCGGCGATGCGGAAACGCGTAGGGGACCCGCTCTCCCGCACTTGCTCCACCCGCACCACCTGACCGGTCCCCCGCACTCGCCCTGGGTAGGGAGAGTGCCCATCCCCGGGAGGGATGCCCAATTCCAAGTTGAACGTGGCGCTCAACGGGAATTCGTCGCTCTCGGCCTCGAAGCACAGTCCTCCCGAACTGATGTCATGGGTGACGGTGCGACAGGTCACTTGGCGATCGCCCATGGTCGCCGTGCATTCCAGAGGGAGACGGATGCCTATGCGGCGATGCTTTCTCCGCTCCTGACGCTGCACCATAAGCCGAACTCCCCATGCCCCACGATCCATAGCCTGAGCAAGCCGGGGGCCACGCGGTCGTCGAGCGGCCGACAAGACTGGGCGTTGCTCGATAAGATACGCATTAGCAAGAAGTTAGGGTTCGGTGCCCCCGGTCCGGGTTCAGGTCCGGCCGCCGCGAGCGCGTGGGGCACGTTGCTTTCGCTCAACGCGAGGGCGCACCACAAACACATCCGCGGCGCGGTTTAGGGGTTCGGCAGGGCGGTCGGCGCAGGCTCCCCGCGGCGTGTCGAGAAGAGCTGCGGGTCCTGGTTGCTTCTTGACTTTCCGTCCGGCGCTCGCTACGGTGTTTCTGTTTGGGCCGGGTTGTCCGAGTATGGAACATGCCTGGGGCGGAGGCTTCGTCTGGGTAGGTCCGTTATTTCTGCGAGGGAAGGCGCCGCGCGCGGCTGGAGAATGCGATGCAGTCCAACACGGATTTCGATGTCGGGATTATCGGAGGTGGGCCGGCCGGCGCGGCCATGGCCGGCTACTTGGCCAAAGCGGGAGTGAGTTGCGTGGTTTTCGAGAAGGAGCTGTTCCCCCGCCTGCACGTGGGCGAGTCGCTGGTGCCGGCCGCGACGCGCGTCCTCCGCGAGCTGGGGTTCGCCGACCAGATGGACAAGCACAAGTTCCCGCGCAAGTTCGGCGCCGTGTGGAGCGCCGAGACCGACGCGCGGATCTACGACCACGATTGGGAAGGACTGGCCCCGGACTGCGAAGCGGACATCCGCTTTGAGGAGCGCCAGCAGGAGGGGGTGGACCGCAACCACACGTGGCACGTCGACCGCGGTAAATTCGACCTGCTGTTCCTCCAGCATGCGCACAAGCTGGGCGCCGCGGTGTACGAAGGCGTGCACGTGCGCCAGGTCGAGCTGAACAACGGCGATCCGCCCGTCATCCGCTATAACGTCGGCAAGCAGGAAATGGGTACGCGGGTCCAGATGGTCGTGGACGCCAGCGGCCGGCAGACCCTGCTCGGCAAACAGCTCGGCTTCCGCGTGCACGACAAGGTCTTCGACCAGTTCGCCCTGCACACCTGGTTTGACGGCTACGACCGCGGGAAGAACAAGGCGGACTACATTTGGATCCACTTTTTGCCCATCACCAACACGTGGATCTGGCAGATTCCCATCACCGACACGATCACCAGCATCGGTGTCGTGACCCAGAAGAAGCACTTCGTGGGCGGCAAGAGCGAGCGGCCCGACTTTTTCTGGAACTGCGTCAAGAGCCGGCCGGAGATCTACGAGCGGCTGCAGAAATCGGAGCAGATGTGGGATTTCATCGCCGAAGCCGACTACAGCTACAGTATGAAGCAGATTTGTGGGGACCGCTTCGCCATGATCGGCGACGCCGCCCGCTTCGTGGACCCGATCTTCTCCAGCGGCGTGTCCATCGCCATGAGCAGCGCGCGGTTCATCGCCCCGGAGATTCTCAAGGCCCTGGAGACCAACGACTTCCGCCGGCCGAGCTTCGCCAACTTCGAGCGCACCATCCGCAACGGCACGCGGAACTGGTACGACTTCATCACGGTCTACTATCGCCTGAACGTGCTGTTCACCATGTTCATCAAGAGCCCGGAACACCGCCTCGACGTGCTCAAGCTGCTGCAAGGCGACGTCTACGACGAGCAGGAGCCGGACGTGCTGACCAAGATGCGGAAGATCGTCACCCAGGTGGAGAACAACCCCCGGCACCCCTGGCACAAGTCGCTCGGCGACCTGACCGCCAACGCCTTCAAGCCGCCCGAGTAATCCGCTGCACGCGCGCCAGGCGATATACAATCTCCATGTACCTCAAAGCAACGCGCCCTAAGGTAGTGCCTCAGTGAAACTGCAGCTCATCCGAACCGCGACCTGCCTACCGCAGGCAGGGCGTAAGGCCGCGGCATGGCTTGGTGATGTGCTGGACCGCTCCCTCGCGGTCGCGGTTCGGATAAGATGCGACGGCCGCCAGGGAACGGAACGGCGGGCGATTCGCACGGGATGGCGGGCACGAAGCCCGGCGCGAGGAGAGGTGCTGATGCGCGGAATCTATCGGTTCGGCCGGTTCATGTCTTTTTGGGCTGCACAAGGTTTTTGCGCCGAACGGGTGTTCGGTCTGCGGCACGTGCCGGCGCGCGGTCCAATATTGCTGGCGGCCAACCACCAGAGCTTCCTGGACCCCATCCTGCTGACCTATGCCCTGCCGCGGGAGTGCCATTACATGGCCCGCGACACGCTGTTCGCCAACCCGTACTTCGCGCGCCTCATCCGTCTGGTCAACGCCTTTCCCATCAAGCGTTCGACGGCCGATTTGGCCGGGGTGAAGGAGACGTTGCGGCGGCTGAAAGCCGGGGCGTTAGTGCTGACGTTTCCCGAGGGCACGCGCACGCCGGACGGACGGGTGCAGCCGTTTCAACCGGGGGTGTTCACGATCGCCCGCAAAGCCGGCGTTCCGGTGGTGCCGGCGGCCGTCGAGGGGGCGTACGAGGTCTGGCCCAGGAATAGCCGGCTGCCCCACCCGGCGCGGGTGTGGGTCGAGTACGGCCCGGCGATCCCCACCGACGCCATCGCCGGTGTGGACGCGCAACAGGCTGCCGCCGAACTCACCGCCATGGTCCGCGTGCTGCACAACGACCTTCGCCGGCGCGCCGGCCGCGAGCCGTTCGAGTATGATGATCGCTTCAAGAGTCAATCAATTACGTGACGGGAGTCGCTCTCGTCGGGGCTCTTTCGCCCCTGATCACGGGGAACGCGAGAGTGATGGGGAATGTGCTCGAAATCCTGCTATGGGTCGGGGCGGGGCTGTGGATCGTTTTTCTGCTTCAGTTGGTGGTCAACGGGGCTTTGATCCGGGACCTCCGCACGTTCGGGCTTGACCCGCCCGCGGAGTGGCCTTTGGTATCCATCGTCGTACCCGCCCGCGATGAAGAGCGGCGCATTGGCGAGGCGGTGGCCTCCTTCTGTCGGCAGGATTACCCCGCCCTCGAGGTGATCGTGGTGGATGACGGCTCGACGGACGCGACCCCGCGTATTCTGGCCGAGTTGCAGGCCCAATTCCCCAACCTGAAAGTGGTTGAGGGGCAAGAGCCGCCTCCGGGATGGCTGGGCAAGCCGAACGCCCTGGAAACCGGCCGGAAGCACGCCCGGGGCGAATGGCTGTTGTTTGTGGACGCCGACGTGATCTACGCGCCGGACCTGCTGCGGCGAGCCGTGAGTTATGCTCTCCGCCGGGACGCGGGCATGCTCTTTCTCTATCCGCGGCTGAGCACGGGGGGCGTTCTTGAGGCGGTCATTATGTCGTCGTTGTATCTGGTGCCGTTCGCGGCCTTCCCCATGTTCCTCATCAGTCACACCCGAAGCCGATGGTTTGCGACGGGCGGTGGCCCGGGCAACCTGGTGCGGCGCGAGGCCCTGGAAGCCAGTGGGGCCTTCGCCTGCCTGAAGGACGCAGTGGTCGATGACGTGGGCCTGGGCTACGCGGTCAAACGGGCGGGATTCAAGGAGGCGTTGGCGCTCGCCGGCCCGCTGATTCGGCTGCGGATGTACGAGGGGGCCCGCGCGACGATCCAGGGCTTCACCAAAAACATCTATCCGTTCGTGGGCCGGCGGTGGTGGACGTCGGCGATTCCGTTTGTCGCCGGAACATTGGTGAGCCTGCTGCCGTACTTCGGTTTTGCGGCGGAGTTGTGGGCCGGCTCGGTCAGTGTCCCGGCGTCCATCGCGCTGGTCGGCATGCACGTGGTGCTGGCCCTGCTGGCCCTGATCTTTCGCCAGCCTTGGTACATCGCCTTTCTGAACCCGGTGCGGGAACTGTGCTGGTGGTGGATTCTGGTCCGGTCGTTTGTGGAGCACCGCCGGGCAGGTCTGGTCTGGCGCGGGCGACGGTACGGATCCGTCCGCTGAGCTTACAACCGCGGCACCGTTGGTGGAGCGACGGGACGGTTCTTCCGGCGCCCCCTTACGGGGGCTGGTTCGATCTTGCCCCGCCCACCCAGGGTTCGCTGCGCTCGCCCTGGGCTATACTCCATCACCCCTTCCAGGGGTTCAGGGGACGCGGGTGTTTCGACAGTTGCTGGCGCTCGCGGTTCGGGTCTGGCGTCGCGGTCTGAGTCAGTTACCGAAGGCCGGTTCCAGCGGGTTGGTCGAGAGGGCCCAAGGCGGCGTGTCACCCAACGGCGCAGGTGCCCCCCAGGACGGCTGACAGAACTCCGGCACGGCCATCCAACAGAGCGGTTGCAGGCGGCGCGAGAACATCCGCAACTGCTGGTCGAAGCTGACGGGCGGGGCGGCCGTCACGCCTTGCTGGAAGATCTCCAGCGCCCGGCTGGCGCCCATTCCGCTGAAGCTCTCGAAGATTTCGCCCATGCTGGCCGGCCCCGGATAGTGGACGATCTTGAGTTCAGCGCTGGGCGGGATGTTGGCCATGTTGCGGGCCGACTCGATCGCTTCCGCCAACCCGCCGAGCTCGTCCACCAGCCCGATGGCCAGGGCCTGCCGCCCGGTGTAAATGCGGCCTTCGGCGATCTTGCGCACCTCCTCGGCGGGAATCTTGCGGGTCTGGGCGACCCGGTCAATGAAGATGGCGTAGAAGTCGTTTATCCACCTCTGGATAAAGTCGTGATCTTCCTTCGACAGAGTACGGTGCGCGGACCCCAGCAGGCTGCGGTCCCCGCGCTTCATTTCCGACAATTCATAATCCATGCGGTTGAGTCGGGACCAGGCGGACTGGAAGATGCCCAGCACGCCGATCGAACCGGTGATGGTGGTCGGTTGGGCGAAGATGCGGCGGGCCGGACAGGAGATGTAATACCCCCCCGAGCCGGCCACCGAGCCCATGCTGACCACCAGCGGTTTGGCCTCGTTCAGTTGCCGCAGGGCCCTCCAGATGACGTCCGAGGCGTAACCCGACCCGCCGGGCGAGTCCACGTGCATCACCACGGCCTTAATCTCGTGGTTCCTGCG
>JBGPAW010000215.1:0-6560 GCA_041480905.1 Phycisphaerae bacterium | reverse complement strand
CGCGGATACGGTCCATGACCACGCCCAGCGGTTCGCCTTCGGGAGCCCGAACGGTGAGGCTGACGGCGGGCATCTCTTCGATGTGCTTGATCTCCTCGGGGCCGGTGGCGCGGCGCAGCTCGACCGCGCTGCTCAAAGGCACCACCTGGCCCGACGGAGTGAAGATCGGATAACCCCCCAGCTCTTCGCGCGTCGCGGCCCGCGGGCGATCCAGCACCAGCGTCAGGTCGATCTCATCCCCCTCCTGCCGGAACCCGCCGATGTAGGCCCCGTCGATGAAGGTTTGCAGGATGAACCCCACGTCCCGCACGGTGAGCCCCAGGTGGGCGGCGCGTACGCGATCGGGAACGGCCTGAGTCTCGTGACGCGGCAGGGCGAAATTACCGGGATCGGGCTGGACCGCTCCGGGGTATTTCTCCATGCACTTGACGAACATGATCCCGGCCACTCGGACGACGTCGGCCAACTCCGTGCCGCGGATTTCAATCTCCACCGTGTTGCCGCCGGTCACGCCGCCGAACAGACTGGTCTGGAAGAAGAAGGGAATCACGCCGGTGATCCGAGAGCCCGCCTGCCGGAAGACCTCAAGCAGCGGCTTGACCACCGTGGACTGCTTACTGGTGCAGCCCATGAAGGCCCGGCCTTCGAAGGCTCCGTAGAAGAAGTTCTCGATCGGCGGGGGTTGGACTTCCACCATGGTCCCGGAGCCGCCCGCCGTCGGGCCGCCGGCGATCGCCATCGGCACCGGGGGCAACGCCGCCGCTTCGGCTGAACCGGTTTGGGCTTGCCAGTATTGCCGCAGACCCAGCGGGACCTTGGGAGGGTCCGCCTCCTCGAGCACGCGGCCGATGCGCCGGAATTCGTCCAAGCCATAACCGGGCGGCGGGATCAGGAAGCCGAAGATCAGGTTCCGATTGCCCGCCGGCAGATAATCGGTCGGCGGCATGAGCAGCCAGGCGCCCAGCGCGGAGAGCGCCGTGAAACCCACGCCCGTGGCCAGGCGGGCGAGCACCGATTGATTTATCCGGTGAACCAGGTCCGAGATCGCCGTGGCGATGCGCCCGCCGGTATGCTGCCCCAGGTCCGACTCGCCCTTCGCAAATAGCATCCTCCGACACAGCGGAGGAATGACCAGAACGGAAACGGGCAGGGACAGGCCGACTCCGCAACTGATGGCGATGGCGATGTCGCGGAAAAGCTGCCCGGCCTCCTCTTTGACGAAGACGACAGGGACGAACACGGCCATGGTGGTGAGGGTGCTGGCCAGCACCGCCCCCCATACCTCGACGGTCCCGTGGAGGGCGGCGTCGAAGCGCGACTTGCCCATCTGGCGATGGCGGAAAATGTTCTCGATGACCACGATGGCATCGTCCACCACCATCCCGACCGCAAAAGCCATTCCCGCCAGCATGACCACGTTCAAACTGCGACCCAACAGTGCGACGGCCAGAAACGTGCCGATCACCGAGATCGGGATCGAAACCGCCACGATGAACGTGGCCGACGCACTCCGCAAGAACACCAGCAGCACCAGGATCGTGAGAATGCTGCCCTCGATCAGGCTGGTGCGCACCAGGTCGATCGCCGATTGGATGTAGACCGTCTCGTCGTAGACCTGGGTGAGTTCCAGCCCGCGACCCACGGGATGGAGGATTTCGCGGTTGGTCTTTTCGATGGTCGTGCGCAGGTCGGCCATGACTTTCATCACGTTGGACCCGGTCTCGCGGGTGACGGGCAGGGCCAGGCAGTCCACGCCCTCGGAACGGACAAAGGACTTGGGCTCCTTATAGGCACTGACGACGGCGGCTACGTCGCGCACGAAAACCGGCCCGCCTTCGACGTAAGCCACCACCGTGTCGGCGACCTGCTCGACTTTCTCGTACTGGCCGACGGTGCGAAAGGTGTAATCGCGCTTGCCCTGCTCCACGGTGCCCGCCGAGGTGTTCTTGTTCTCTCCGCGCAGGGCGTCGGCAAGCTGCGGGAGCGTAATCCTCCGCGCCGCCAGCTTGTAGGGATCGACGCGGACCTGAACCTCCCGTTCGCGCCCGCCGTAGATTTGGACGGAAGCCACCCCCTCCACGCGCTCCAGAATGGGCTTGACCTTGTCGTCCAAGTAGTCGTACAAGGTCGAGACGTCGCGTCCCGGCTCGCTCTTGAAGATCAACCAGGCGATGGCTTCCTGGGACTCGGTGCCTCCGGCCTGGATGACCGGTTCATCCATCTCCACGGGATAACCGGTCACCTGGCGGAGGGCGTCGGAGACCTCGCGCTTGGAGTCATCCTTGCTCACCCCGATCTCGAATTCCAGGCTGACCTCGGCGATGCCCTCCCGCGAGATGGAGGTCATCTTCTTCAGACCCGTGACGGTCTTGAGCTTCTCCTCCTGGCGGTCCACGATCTCGCGCTCGACCTCCGCGGCGGCGGCACCCTGCCAGGTCGTCACCACCGTCACGATCGGTCGATCCACGTTCGGGGTAAGCTGAATGGGAATGCGAAAGACGCTCAGAATCCCGAACAGCACCACGAGGATCACCCCGACGGCTACCTTAACGGGATTCTCGATCGCAAAGCGGATGATGGGCATGAGTTTTCGCGGTGGGCGAAGCCCACCCTACCTCATTTGTCGCTTCTGACGGGGCGGGCCATGCCCACCCTATGCCGGCACCCACGCCAGGTCGAGGATGGTGTTGGTCGGCTTCTCGGTATTGAACACGGCCTTGACCCGCATGCCGAACTGGGGCTTGCCCTCCTTGAGCCAGCTCATCAGCTTCGTGCAGACCCCGTCCAGCTCCACGCTGACCAGCGGAGTTCCCGGAGGGAGCTTGAACAGTTCGCCCGGATACTTCACCGCCGAGTGCGTGTAGATCGTGCCCACCTGGGGTGCTTCGACCCATTCCATGGGGTGCCAGCAATCCGGGCACTCGCACCGCGGCGGCAGCCACAGCCGCTTTTCCGCGCAGCCCGGATTCGTGCAGCGGGTCGCCAGAATCTTCTTTTCACGCAGACCCTTGAAAAACCGGCCCCAGCCACCGTAGGCGTGGATGTGGTGCCAGGTTTTGGGGTTTTTGATCACGAGCGGTTCTTCGTTCAGCACTTCCAGTCTTGTCGTTGGCCAATTCATCGTATGACTTCCTTTCGGTCCCGGATTCGTCGATAAACCCCGTTGGGACAGCGGAAAGCAACATCCGCCAACCGCACTTAGGGTTTTGGTTTCTCGTCTTTCTTGTCCTTCTTGGGAGTAGGAGTCGATGGGGGTTCCGACGCCGTAACCTGGGATGCGATTTCGACCCCGACCACCACCCGGAAACCCGCCTTGTAAGGCGGATGGGGCGGCGCGGTCCAAGGACGGTTGGCGCTGCGGCAGACTTTGGCCCCGGTGCGCCACGATCCGCCGCGCATGATGCGTTTTGTTCCGCTGGCCGGACCACGCGGGTCGGTTGGCTCTGACCCTGCGTAGGGTCCGTCCCAGTCTTGGCACCACTCATAAGCATTGCCGTGCATATCGTACAGCCCCCAAGCGTTGGCGTGCTTCTGGCCGACCGGATGCGTGGTGTTCTCCGAGTTCTTCACATACCAGGCGTATTCGCCCATTTCGCCCTCGTCGCTGCCGAAGCAGAATTCCGTCGTGCTCCCGGCTCGACAGGCGTATTCCCACTGCGCTTCGGTAGGCAGCGTGAAGGTGCAGCCGGGGTATCGGGCGGAAAGGACCTCCAGAAACTTCTGGCAATCCTCCCACTTGAGGTTTTCCACGGGGCGTTGGGGGCCTACAAACTTCGTGGGATTGTCGTGGATGAGCGCCGTCCACTGTTCTTGAGTTACTTCGTACTTGCCCATGTAGAATGGCCGGGAGATGTTCACTTTGTGCACCGGCTTCTCATCCTCTTCGAAGCCGTCGGAACCCATCATGAAGCTGCCCGCCGGCACGAGGACCAGGTCCATCATCACGTTCTCACCCAGCTTGACGGTCACCAGCTTGGGCAGTGCGGGATTAGTCTCGCCGCCGTGCAAGGCGGGCAGCACGGGAAACCAGGCGGTCTGGACCGCCTCAACCGGCATAGGGACCAGACCCACCCGCAGACCTGCAATCACGATAACAACCACCCACCAGGGACTTGCGATATGGCGCATGAGTCAAACCTCCTGTTTAGAGAGCAGTTTACGGCCTGGACCGACGCAGGGTCTACGGCTTCTCCAGGACCGCGCAGGTCACGTGACTCCCCGTGCCGGCGTGGCTGATGGTACACCCGCGCTTGGGGTTCTTGAGCTGCAGGCTCTTCCAGTCGGGCGGCTTGGTCTTGCCGCAACGTTCCCAGATCTTCGGATCGCCGTGGTACTTGTCGTACTTGCCCTGCATTTGCCACAGGATCTCGACAATCTGGAAGATGCCGGTGGCCCCCACCGCGTGCATGGTGCCGATCAGGCCGCCGGACAGGTTGGTGGGCAGCTTGCCCTCGAAGTAGGCGTCGCCGGATTCGATGAATTCCCGCCCGCGCCCGTAGGGCCGCAGGCCGATGTCCTCGTAGGTCTGAATGTCGCTGATGGTGAAGGCGTCGTGGGTCTCCAGAATGTCGAAATCCTTCACCGGGTCCTTGATGCCGGCCATGTGGTACGCCAGATAGGCCGCCATCCGCGAGGCCAGGAACGAGCTGAACCCCGGCCAATCGGTTCGCTTGCTGGTGAAGTAATCCTTGTAGGTCTTCTCGGTCTCGTTGGGCAGCAGCAGGATGGGCACGTGCCGCCGGTCCGCGGTCCGCAGGGTGTGCGAGCCGCCGCAAATGGCCTTCAGTTGGATGGGGCGATCGGTCAGCTCGTGGGCCGTCTTCTCGTCCGCCAGGATCAGCACCGCGGCCCCCGTGCTCATCACGCAGCACTCCAGGTAGGTCAGCGGATCGGAGACGATCTCGTTCTCCAGGATGTCCTTGACCGTATACTTGCCGGGGTTCTGTGCGAACGGCGAGTAGTAGGCGTACAAGTGATTCTTGATGGCGATCTTAGCCAGCGTCTCGTGCGGGACGTTGTTCTCGTACTGGTAGCGCTGGGCCATCAGGGCGTAGTAGGCGGCGTACATCCAGCCCAGTTCGCTCTCGAAGTCCTTGCACGCGGCGCTGGCGATATACGAGTTGCCCACCTTGGTGGACACTTCGTCCATCCGCTCCCAGCCGACCACCGGAACGCAATCGGCGTAACCGCTGGCGACGGCCTGGGCAGCGGCGAGCACGGACGAGCCGCCCGTCGCCCCGCCCGTCTTGACCTCAATGTTGCCCAGCGGGTCGAAGCCCAGATAGTCGTGCACCTTGGCCGCCGCGAGGAGCTGGTCGCCGAAGTGGTCGGCGAACTGGGAGTACACGCACCAGTTCACCTTGCGACGAAACTCCTCCGGGCTGACCTTCAGGTCGTTCTCCTCGACGGCCATGCGCAGGGCTTCGCAGCACAACTGGCTGGTGTTCTTCTCGGGGTAGCGTTTCCGAAAGTCGGTCATCCCGCCGGCGACCACGTAGACGGGTTTCTCGAACTTCGGAATCCGCAGATTGCCGGGTCCGAATCTGATCATCTTCTCCACCTTTCTCCTAAGGACACGTAAACCCACCGTCCTCCGCCGCGTGGGTCAACCCACGGCGGTGCAGTCTAGTGGCGATCCGCACCCGTGTAAAATCTTCACCCGCCCCCACGAGTCACTTAAGAGATGTCGCCGCTCTCCGCTCCGACGAGACGAAGGTGGGGCGTCTGGTGCCCGAACAGGGCTTCGAGCTTAGCCGCCTCACAGGCCCAATTGTGCTCGCGGGCCACGACCTGACGCGACCCGCGCCCCAGGCGGCGGCATAAGGCCAAGTCGCCCAGCAAGCCGTTGACCGCCGCGGCAAAGTCCGCCGCCGTGTCGGCGATGATCAGATGCTCGAGGTCCGCTTCCGATAGGCCGGCGGCCGCCAAGGACGTCAGCACGACGGGTACGGCCGCCGCCATGGCTTCGAGGACCTTGTTCTGAATGCCGCGTCCCAGGCGCATGGGGGCCACGCTCACCTGCCAAGTCTCCAGCGCGTCGATCACATGGGTCACTTCGCCGACCACTTCGACCCCCAAACAGACTGCGGACCGGAAACAGCGGCAGAACTCCGACGATCCGACCCCCCCGCACCGCTTGGAGGTACACGGGTTGGTGTCCGAAGGCTGTTTGGACCGCGGTCATCCAGGCGGTGGTGTGAAACCACGATCCGTCCGCCGACGTTGAAACAAAGTCATCCCAGGCGGCAAAGTCGGCGAGGGTCAGGGTGACAACCGACACTTCGTACCCCACCCCTTGATGCGTATGGGCTGAGACACCCGCAAGAGATGGAGCCTCCGCGGCAATGCTCATGCGGGTATTATCGGCGGGTTGGCGGGCTAGAATCGGTTTTTGGGCTGTGGTGTCTTGATGTAACTCTGGCGCTGCTCGGCATACTCCGCAGCCGTCATTCCCGTGCTCTCGAAACCATCGGGGTCGCCGGCGATCTTTCTCAGGAAGGGGATGCACCAGCCGCAACCCGTACCTGCTCCCAAACACTGGGTCATCTGGCTGGGGTGGG
>JBGPAW010000214.1:0-6561 GCA_041480905.1 Phycisphaerae bacterium | reverse complement strand
CTCCCGTAGTCGCACACCGACGTAACGGAGTTGTCCCCGCCGTCATCGCATTCGTCGTCGTAGGCGTACGGGCAGTAGTCGTCGCACAGTTCTCCGTCCCCGCCGCCGCCCTCGCGTGTTCCGCAGTCGGAGCAGTCGGTGCCGTAGTCGCACACGGCGTAGTCGGCGCCGGCACCGCCGTCGTCGCACTCCCCGTCGCCGGCGTACGGACACGTGTCGGCGCAGCCGCCCCCGCCGCCCTGCTTGTCGCGCGGACCGCAGTCGGAGCAATCGGACCCGTATTCGCATATGGCAAAGTCCGAACCCGGTCCGCCGTCATCGCACTCGCCGTCGTAAGCGAACACGCAGAAGTCGTCGCACACCTGATCTTCGCCTCCTCCGCCCCCATCCAAGCCCGCCACGTCCGCCTCACCGGTGTAAGTGATGTTGTTGCCGTTCTCGGTCGTGGTATCGAACTCAACCGTGTACGTGCCTGGGGTCCACTGGAACCCGCCGGTCTTGGTGAACGCCACGTATCCGTCGGCGTACCACGTCTCATAGGTTTGTTGCCCCTGGTCGCCGTTCGGATCGGTCACCGTGATCGTGTGGATCAAAACCGGGGCGTCGAAGTGGTAGTAGAAGACCAGATAAACGGTCACTTCGCCGGAGAGCGGGTCTTCGTCCTCGAACTGGAAGGCGTCGTCCAGGTAACCATTCGGATCGGGCTGGGGTTGCGGCTCGGGCCCCGGACCTGGCTCGGGATCCGGAGGATCTCGGTCACCCGAGCCCAGCAGGGCGTAGATCTCGAACACGGTGGCCTCGAACGTCTCGTAGGCCATCCACATGAACCCGGCGTCGCCCCACTGCGTCGTCCAACTGTTCATGATGCGATAGGCGCCAAGGCTGTCGTCATAGCCAACGCAGGCGAGCGCGTGGGCCGCATGCTGTTGACCCTGCATCAGAAACACACCGCTGCCGTGGTAGACCGCGCCGCCGGTGTATTGCATGAAGTCGTCGTAGAGCTGGGCCCCGATCACAACGACGTTCCCAGCCGCCAGTTCGGCCTTGACCCCGTTGCGGTCCGTCGGTTCCACGCGCTTGAAGCTCCCGATCTGGAAATTCGCCGCGTCGGCCAGACTCGGCTCCAGGCACTGCTGGTCGCTGTAACCCACCGTCGCTAAGCTGGCGCAACCCTCCTGGACGAGCAGGTTCATGGCCGTCGAAATGAGCGTACCCGTCCCGCAAGCCGTGCCCTGGGCGGCGTCCGCTTCCACCAGCCGGGCATAGAGGTGTCCGGGGCTGGCTTGATGCTCATCGGTTTCGGCCCCCCACTGGAACTGCCGGTTCGCCGTATAGGTCGCTGCGCCGTAGCCGGACGCCCACGCCGTGCACGATCCCATCTGACCTTGGTCGCCGATGGGAGGCACGTCCTTGGTCAGGTCGGCCGACGGCGGCAGTTGGGCGTTAGTCGCCGCGGCGTAGGGGTTGATCGCCCGCGGCAGATTGTTGAAGTTCGGGTCAAAGGTCAACCCGGTGGCATACTGACCCGCCGGAGGCGGTGCGACGTTGTCATTGCCCCCGTTGTCATTGCCACCGCCGCCGTTGTCGTTGACGTTACGATTACCTCCGCCCCCGCCTCCGCCGGTACTACACCCCACAAACCCGACGGCGCAAAACACGCCGATCACTACCACGAACACGCTCCCTACACATACTCGCTTCCACATAGGTTTGGACCTCCAGACAAGAGTTCAGCTCTCCGCTTGGAGAGCGATCGAACAGAATGCCCGCAACTTCTATGTTATCCGGTGCATGACCGCGCCTCTTGGGCCAAGATCGGCAAGTTGACTCTACCGCACCTTGGCCACCGAGCCAAGCACCACGTAATCCAGACCCAGGACCTTGCCCAGTTCGCGCGGGGAGGCGGCGATCTGCGCGGCGGTCAGGTCCCGCTCCTGCAACAGCCTGTCGAGCTGCTGGCGCTCGATCACGTCGAACTTACCCACGTTAATCAGGCTGGTACTGAGCATCCGCGCGGCCAGCCGGCCGCACTCGTTCTTAATCGTTTCTGCGCCGAGCTCCTCCAGATCGAGGACGGCTACTTTCGCCCGCGGGGGGACCTCCAGCCGTTCCGTGAGCGTGAAGACGACCCGCTCGGCCATGTCGCGAAAGCCGGCCGGGTCCTTGGCTTGGCCGGTCGCGGCCCGGCTGGCCCGCCCGCTGCCGACCTCGACCAGGCGCACGTCGCACTCGTATTCGGGCTGCCCGGCGCGCGCGTCCGCGGTGGGCGCCGTGCGCTTCAGGTCCAGCGTCTCCGGTTTCAGCTCCACGTGCACCGCATAGGTACGCTCCGGCAAGTCGAGCAATTGCTCGGCGGTCAGACTGACCTCCTCGAAGCGCGTGCTGATGTAGCCGGACTTCTGAAACAGATAAGCGACGTACAGCTCGCCCCAGAAAGACACCAGCAAACCGGTCTGCTTGCGAATCTCCGCGGGATTGCGGCTCTCGTTGACCCGCTCGATACGCACCTCGCGGGTCCCGTCGCTGTATTCCTTGTTACGCACGTCCACGTTGACCCGCGTCGGCGTCCGGCCCACGGGGATGTGATCATCCCGCGCCACGCCAATCAGATCACAGTCGTCGGGTTCGGAGGAGACCACCACGTAACAACGCTGCACCTCGTTCTTGTCCAGGTAGCGCTGGCCCGACTCGCGCGAACCGGTCCAGACCCGCTCATAGCGGTTATCCAAGAAGCAACCGCCCGTAGCTGACAAGAGAGTGAGCAACACCGCAAGTGGCGATCCGCAGCTTCGGTCCATACCTCGAAGTCAACCTGTGCCTACGGCGCTGCGCCCGGCGCAGCCCCTTCACGGCTCACGGTGCGAGCAACTCCACGGCCCGCTCCAACACGAAGTCCTGATCGCCGGAGAGGCTCTCCTCCGGCGCGATCGCATAACCGGTCGTCGGCGGAACACCGACGTCCTCGATCTTCGTCGTCTGATCGGCGCGGTAGGCCTCCCAGCTCGGGATGTAATACTTGATTCCGTTGTCGAGGCTGAACTCCTGGGGGTTGCCCGAGCTCCCCCGCGTCGCATCCCCGATCAAGGTGATCCCGCGGGGATTCTCCAGCATCATCAGGACGAACCACTCGGCCGAGCTCATGTTCCTCTCGCCGATCAGGCAGGCGACAGGTTTGAGGAACCGCTGGTTCTCCGCCGCTTCCAGCCGGTGTTCCTCGAACGCGCCGAAGTCCGCATGGTCCGGACCGGGGTTCTTGGTGCGATGATAGCCGTAGACGTAGCTCTGGTCGGTCAGGTGGCCGACGATGGCGGTAGCCACAATCTCGTTGCCGCCGTTGTTGGGGCGCACGTCGACGACCAGGGCATCGGCCTCGGCATAGGTGGCGAACAGCGTATCCAGCTCACCGGTGCCGAGCCCATCCCAGCGGTCGCCCTCGAAGCTCTCAATGCTGATATAGGCGAGGTTGTGGTCCATCCATCCGTGCCACAAGGGGTAGCCCTGCAACTGCTGCACGCCGCCGGGGTAGTAGCGCTCCGGATAGCCGCTGGGGTAGTTCTCGGCCGCGGGCCGAGAATAGACCTCTACCGGCTGGTCGTTGACGTCAAACAGCCACACGTGCAGGTCCCGCAGTTCGGCCAGCATTTCGGCGAGTTTGGTGACGAACTGGTCGGTACTCAGATCCCCCTGGAACTGCGGCTCGTACTCGTCGCGGATGGCGTTCCAATCCACGCCCTTGTCCTCAAAATGTGAGTAGTTCCGATCGAAGTCGGTCCACACCTGCTCGAACCAGGCGTGCGCCTGGGTACCGCCTCCGTCGGCGTTGTCGTTTTCGTTGTCCTCGCCGTCGTCCAGGTCATCTTCCCCGAGCATGACCGCGATGAGGAAGTCGGTGATGTCCTCGATCTCCTGGTCGGTGAGCTCGCCGAAATCTCCGCCGGGATGGGCTTTGTCACCCAGCAGCGTGTCCACGATGTCGTCGATGCTGCTGTCGCTGAAGTTGTTGTTCTGCGGGGTATGACAGGTGGAACATCCGTTGGCCGCGAACGCCGCCGCCCCGGCGGACGTGTCCTCCCCTCCGTCGTTGTCGTTCGCAGAGTTGCGGTTGACGTTGTGCGGCCCTCCGCCGCCTCCCCCGCCACTGCATCCCACAAACCCGACGGCGCAAAGGAAACTGATGGTCAAGGCTGCTATCCCAACTGCCCAGAAACGCTTGAACATGCCCGTACTTCTCCGAATAAAGACCCAATTGGCCGCGCCAACCACGGCAAGAAGAGGGACACCCCCATATCGGACAAAGTGACCTATAACTTTGGCGAGCGGCAACCCGCGCCGGCAGCCGCTAGCGCAACAAGATGGCGGCGTCGGCAGGTTCTTGCACACGTCCGATAACCGCCGCCGATGAGCATCGGCCTTCCCGCAAAGCTTGGCACAAAGCCTCCGCACGATCCGGCGGCACGCAAATCAACAGGCCGCCCGAGGTCTGAGCGTCACACAGGACGCTGACCAGGGTACCATCTACGTTGCCTGATGCAAACCTCGGGCCCAAGTAGGCCAGGGTGGCTTGGTGGGTCCGGGTCACGCAGCCCTTGGCTGCCAAGTCCAGGGTCTGTGCAAGGAGCGGGACCGCCGCCGCTTCCAGTTCCAGTGACACTTGACTGGCCACCGCGATCTCGTAGGCATGGCCGATCAGACCGAACCCGGTGATGTCGGTCGCCGCATGGGCACCAGCCGCGAGCATGGCCTGGGCCGCCGCAGCGTTCAGCTCGATCATGACCGCAATGGCCTCCGCGAGATCGCTCTCCGGGATCAGGCGTTTCTTGGCGGCGGTGGCGAGCACGCCGCTGCCGATGGGCTTGGTCAGCACGAGCACGTCGCCCGGCCGCGCGCCGGCATTACTGACGAACCGCTCGGGGTGGACCGTCCCGGTCACGGACAGCCCGTACTTGATCTCGGCGTCGCGCACGCTGTGACCGCCGACGATGACGGCGCCGGCCAGATGCACCCGTTCACTGCCGCCGGCCAGGATTCGCTCGAGGATGTCGATGGGCAGGTCTTTGTCAGGGAAACCGACGATGTTCATGGCGGTCAGCGGCGTGCCGCCCATGGCGTAGACGTCGGAGAGGCTGTTGCTCGCCGCGATCTGGCCGTAAGTGAACGGGTCATCGACCAGCGGCGGAAAGAAGTCCAGCGTTTGCACCAGGGCGAGGGAATCGCTGATGCGATAGATGCCGGCGTCGTCGAAGTGTTCGGGGCCGAGGAGCAAGTCGGGGTGCGTCTGCCGCGGTAGGGTGCTCAGGACCTGAGCCGTCCGCTCCACCGGGAGCTTGCCCGCTCACCCGGCACAACTGGCGTAGTCGGTCAAGCGGATTCGCCGGCCTTCGCTCATGGGCGGCAGCTTATGGTGCCTCCAAGAGGCATGCAAGGGTGTGCAGGCACCCTTCCACCCAACCTGGGTGTGGCCAGGAACCTTGGTCACAGGGAGGGCGAGCCTCCTGGCGAGCCGGATCGCACGGCTCGGCGGGAGGCTCGCCCTCCCGACATGCCAAACCCTTTGGCCACACCACCCATCGTTGGCGTGGTCTCGCGATTCTCGGAACCACCGTGCCGTGGTATACTGAGGTGTTCGCCATTGGTTGGCCTACCTGTTCGGGGCGTGGCCGAGAATGATGGTCCTGCACGGTAACTGGTGGGGTTCGAGGCTGCACGTCTGGGGTCTGCGGGAATCCGCGCCCCACGCCGCGCCTTTGACGTCCGAGACTTTGCGGGAGGCGGTCGGTGACTGCTCGCCCGATGTGCTGCTGGCGGCGGTGGTAGACGAAGGCTCGATGGCCGTATGGATGCCGTGCGAAACACCGCCGGATGAGCCACCCGCAGCATCCACGCGACGCGGTGGTGAGGCGTCATGGCGGCGCCTCACCGTGCCAACCTTGGTCTTCTCCGCGGCGGATACGATTGATCTGCTCGCCAACCTGCCCTCCCCCGCGCCGCGGATGTGCGGCGATTCTCTGCGGTACTGGTCGCGGCTGGCCCAGTACACGCTCGCCCTGCTCGCCCACCAGCAATTCGTGCCGGATGTCGAAGAATGGGCTGACGGGACCTTCGCCGCGTTGTGGCGGCCTTTTGCACCATCCCGCGAGGAACTCGCCTGGCTGGAGCGCTACGCCGCGCTCATGCCGCCCGTCTGCTACGCCGTAAGCAGCGCCCCAGCACCCGCGAACGGGCCCGACTCAGCACTGGGTGGCGGTCCGCAATCCGCGATCGGCAATCCGCAATCACCTATCCAATTGGTCGAAGATTTCATCGGAGCGACACTGGACGCGGTCATCCGACGGAACCTGGGGGAGGACGCTTTTTTCGCGCGCGTTCACGAGCGCGCCAGGACCGAGCCGGTCGGGGAGGTCCGGTGGCTGTCGGCCTTGTTGGGTGCGGACCGCGTCATCCGGGGGACCCGCGAGGAGAACCTCGTGCTTGCCGATCAAGTCCGCGCCTGGGTGGGGCGGCTGGAGGAGGGCACGTCCGCCGAGCCGATGCACCTCTGTTTTACGCTCGTGGAACCGAGCG
>JBGPAW010000213.1:0-6585 GCA_041480905.1 Phycisphaerae bacterium | reverse complement strand
TCTGCTGTTCTGCACCTCGGCGGGCAACGAGGGGCCGGGGCTGTCCACGGTCGGCACACCGGCGGCCGCGACCTCGGCCATCACCGTCGCGGCGATGCTGGCCCCCGACTCCGCCCGCGACGTGATGGGTTTCCACCTCGACCACCCCATCGTCACCGCCTTCAGCTCCCGCGGCGGTGAATTGGACAAGCCCGATCTGGCGGCCCCAGGCTGGTCCACTTCCACCGTGCCACGTTGGGTCAAGGAGGGCGACTACTGGTCGGGCACCAGCATGGCCAGCCCGTACGCGGCCGGGCTGTGCGCGGTGCTTCTCAGTGATGTCATGCCGCGGCACCCGGGCATCAAGCTCCGGGCCTGGGACGTTCGCCGGGCCCTCTGCCTGACCGCCCGTCCCGTCGCCGACGCTACCGCGCTGGACATGGGTTACGGCATGCCCGACCTGCCCGCCGCGGCCGAGTTACTGGACAGGCTGGTCACCGAGGCCAAGGATGACCCGGTCATCGGCTATGACCTCGTTACCCCCTGCGCCTACGGCTCCGAAGGTAAGGCTCGGGCGGCCTACTGGCGTAGCACTTACTTTCCGCTGGACAAGCCGCAGACGTTTACCATCAGCCCGATTTTTGCGCCGAGGGTGGATGCGTCGGCCCGGACGGCGTTCACCCGCCGCTTCGAGTTGCGCTCCACGGCGCCGTGGTGCCGGGTGACCCAGCAGCAGGTGTACCTGCGCAGCGAACAGGACGCCCGCGTGTTCGTCGAGTATGTGCCGGACGAGCTCACCGACCCGGGGATGCACGTCGGCGTGGTGGAAGCCCTGGCGGACGGACGGGTGGCTTTCCGTCTGCTCAACAGCGTGATCGTGCCCCACCGGTTCACCGCCCCGGAGGATTTCACCCGCGCGTTCAAGGACCAGGTGGTGCAGGGCTGGAAGCCCCAAAGATATTTCTTGGCTGTGCCGCCCGGGGCCAGTGCCATGAAGCTGACCCTCGCCGCGCCCGCGGGCAAGGAGTCCAAGGCGTGGATGGACGAGGTCTTCGACCCGACCGGCAAGGAACTTCCCGACCGCGCCGCCCGGCTGGATACCGAAGCCGGTCGCCGCGAAGTCGAACGGACTTTCACCGACAAGCTCATCCCCGGCGTGTGGGAGGTTGACGTGCTCGCCAATCGCCCGGACAAGGCGTGGCCTTATGATCTGACGGTCCGCTTCTTCGGTTTGCACGCCGACCCGCCGGAGATCGACGAATGGTCCGACGGGGCCGGCGACATCACCGTTACCAACCTCTTCGAGCGACCGCTGGCAGCGGCCGCCGACGGGCGGATCGAGGGGTTCCGGACCTACAAGGAGGACAAGTTCAAGGGCCTCAAGGACGAACTTTCGTACACGGTCGCCCTGGACGAACGTTTCACGGCCTTGCGCGTCGATCTGGAGATGGCACCCGAGGACTACGCCACGACGACCGACATCGGCGTGGCCGTCGAAGACGAAAGTGGCAAGGCCCTGCTCTCCGACGGGTTCAGCAACCGGACCTACACGGCCACCGTGGACCATCCCAAACCCGGCGAAACCGTGACGCTCAAGGTCGTCATCCGCGGCGGCTTTGCCGTCGAAGATGACAAACGCGAGACACTCATCACGGTGAAGCTCGACCGGCTGCTGGTCGACCCTGCCGAACTCAAGGTCAAGCGGGGGGACTCGTCCGACGTGGATTTCGTTCCCGGCGTGCCCATCAAGCTGAAGTACGAACTGGACGGAACGATGCCCAAAGCTCCGGAGGACACCCATCCGGTCGGCTACCTGCGGCTCCGCGAGCGGAGCAGCAACGACGTGGCCCTCCGGGTGCAGGTTGACATAGCGGACTGACGACCGAGGGATACCCCATCCCTTGCGCAGCAATGGGTGGGCAATGGTGGGTGGCTTAGGTTTCTCGAGCCTAAGGTCAAGGCGGGCCATCATTTCCTGCGAACGGTACTCGCGAAGGAGACGCGATGTGTCGCAGGTAATGCGCAAGACCTGCCCCGAGCTTGACCGAGCTGCGTGGTTCCACTAAGAGATACACCATGAAGAACGACCCGCTACCCCGTCTCGACACGAACTCGCAGGTCCGGGAGCGCCTGCTGCCCTTTTGCCGACTACAGCCGGGCCAGATTTGGCAGGATCCCAATGGAAATCACAGCGTGGCGTGCGCCGATGCCACGGATAAGCGCATGATTCACGAGCTCGTGGGAGATGCCCGTCCTAGCTTGGCGATTCACGACCCCCCCTACAACGTGGCGGCATTCGAGACACGCACCGTCGAGGAGTACATCACCTGGTGCCGACGCTGGATCATGCTCACCCACGAGGTACTTGCGGACGACTCCTCCCTTTATGTCTGGTTGGGGGCGGATCAGAACGACGGGTTCCAGCCGCTGGCCGATTTTATGGTGATGATGCGCTCGCAACCCTTTCGCGCGCGCAGCTTTATCACCATGCGCAATCAACGGGGGTACGGAACCCAGAAAAACTGGATGGCGCTTCGCCAGGAGCTTTTGTACTATCTGAAGGGCGCCCCCGCCTTTAACATCGACGCTGAATACACTGAGATTCCCAAGATCCTTCGAGGATACTACAAGACGGTCAATGGAAAACTGACTGAGAACTTGGAACGCGGTCGAGCATCCACGATCCGTGCCGGCAATGTTTGGGTCGACGTCCAACAAGTGTTTTACCGAATGGACGAAAACGTTTCGGGGTGCTATGCTCAGAAACCGATCAAAAGCATCGAACGGATTATCCGGGCAAGTTCCGCGGAATCCGATGTTGTTATAGATCTCTTCTCGCATTCGGGTAGCACTTTGCTGGCGGCCGAGCTTCTTGGACGCACGTGTTTGGCCGCGGACATTGACCCCGTGTTCTGTGAAATCACCATCAGGCGACTGGAGCATTTCAGGAGGACCGGTCGCCTCGGCTGGCAAAACGGACATCCTTTCGAAGATCAAATCCAAGACTCGTTCGGTACCGGTGAGGATGTCGAAGGATTGAGCACGATCGGTGCTGTGGATACGCTTTTCTAGGGATTCGACGTGGAACACTTGCAAAGAGAACTCGATCACCTCGTCGAATCGCTGCCGAATAAGCAAGAGTTCAGAAATCGCCTTGAAAACCTTGTTTCCGTCTACCCTTTTAATAAATATGAGTACATCATTTCGACACTTCTGGCCATGAATCTCCTTGCGCTTGATGGCTACTACGAATTGCGTGACTCATACATTTCGCGCAATCCGTACCTTAACATTTTCGAGATCAGCGCGCCGACAGGTTTCGGAAAAAAGTGGGGTCAGGGGCATTTGAAAAAGCTCGTTCCTGACCTGGTGAAGCCGTCGAAACGACTCGATCCCGAATATTCGGGGCAGTACGATTTTTTGCTCGACGGGAAGATACGCATTGAGGTCAAGGCCTCACGCGCGGTTGACGCCGATCGGGATGCCCCACTCTATGTCAAAGCCCTCGCATCCGATTCCAAGAAGCAGTTCTGGATGAACTTTCAGCAACTCAAACCTGCGTGCTGTGACGTTTTCGTATGGATTGCGGTGTGGCGGGACCGAATCCGGTATTGGGTATTATCGTCACATGAGCTAGAGACGAACAAGCATTACTCTCAGGGACAGCATCGCGGAAACATTGGGGAGGGGCAATTGCACGTTCGTCAGGATAACATTTCCGAATTCGATTCCTTCGAAGCGAAATCGAATGAACTTGGTCGCGCTATCCGCGCGGCCTATGAACGACAGATGGGATCCACCAGAAGCGCTCCGTAATCACTTACGACTGTCGTTCAACCGCGGAGGCGACTGTTGTCCAAAGACTGCGCCACGTTCGGTGAGATCATCGCCGCTTATTGGCCGGTGCTGGCGGTTTCGTTCGGGGTCGCGCTCGGCCTGACCCCGGTCTGCCGGCGCTTCGCGCTGGGGCACAAGATCGTCGATCACCCCGACGATTTCCTCAAGCCGCACGGCAGGCCAATTCCCTACCTGGGCGGGGTGGCCATCTTTCTCGGCTGGAGCGCGGGCCTGGCCTTCGCTGTCGCCTGGTACGCCACGGGTGACGCCGCGGCTACAGGATCCCCCCCGGCCGCGATGGACACGACCCTGATGCTCGGGGTTTTGATCGCCGGGACGATCACCATGGCCGTTGGCTTGCTTGATGACATGCGGCAGGTTTCGCCCACTTGGCGCTTATGGGCGACCTTGGCAGCGGGCCTGCTGCTGGTCGTCTGCGGCCTGGGCGACGACTTTGTGCTGGTCTTTGCCAAGCAACTGGGGATCACTTTCTTGCCGGACAGTCGCTGGCTGGCGCTGGTCCTATCGGCCCCGGTGACGCTGTTCATCGTCGTGGGAGCCTGCAATGCCACCAACGTCTTGGACGGGCTGGACGGGCTGTGCGCCGGAGTGCTGGGCATCGTTTACACCGGGTATCTGGGGCTGGCCTTGTACCTGCACGCCGCCGGTGCCGGGCAGGCAGATGAAGGGCTGCGCGTCGTCCTATCCCTGGCCGGCATGGGCGCGGCGTTCGGCTTTCTGCCCTACAACCGCCATCCGGCGACGATTTTCATGGGCGACGCCGGGTCCATGTTCCTGGGGATGAACGCCGCCGTCCTCATCCTGCTGTTCGTGGAGGTGGGAGTGCTCAAGATCGCCTTGGGCGCCCTGATGACCTTCGCGCTGCCTGTGGGGGACATGGCCTTGGCGATGTTTCGCCGCTGGCGAGCTGGCAAACCCCTCATGTTGGGCGACCGCAGCCACTTTTACGATCAACTGGTGGACCGCGGGTGGTCGGTGCCGCGCGTGGCGGCCGTGGCCTATGCCCTCACTGGGGGGTACGTGTTGCTGGGCTGGGCGGCCATGTTCCTGCCGACGGGCTACGTGGTCGTGCTCTATGTGGCTGCGGCTGCGGCGACGGTCGCGGTCGTCAAGCTGGCGAAGATGGTCCGCACCGAACCTGTGCAGCGTCTGTAGTGGGCAGCGCCCGGTCCTGTCCCCGCCCCTTTCCGCGAAAGCGATAGAATCCTGGGTATGGGGCTGGTCGGACCGCCCCGGCCGGAGTGGTCGGCGGCGCAAAAACATGAAGGATCCGAGTTCGCCGCTACCCGGATCCTCCACTGCAGGCTGTTCACTCAGATGAGCGAAGACCCACAGCCTTGCGCGGTATATCGGGAGAAGTACGGGGCGCCTTTAGATCTCGCCCCCCACCGGCCCTGCTTTCGCCCCCGATACTCATGAAGAGCAGGTTTATCCGGGACACAACCGCATAGTCGTTACAACACGAACATCCCGACTGGGGCTTGAAGAAGGCAACCAGGCAACGAGGCAACTTTGAACTGTGAACTTTGAACTCCGAACTGATTTTGGACCTTGGACGCCGGACCCCTCCATGCGGTATGAATAAGCGACCTTAAGGACGGTCCCGGCGGTGGAACGAGGTGACGATGCCCTACGAGGTGATCGAATCCCGAAGCCGGTTGGCGGGGCGGTTGCTCGAAACGGCCGGTTTGTTCGCGGTACTGGCTGTTATCGGGCTGCGCCCGCTCATCGGTGAGAGCTACGATCTGGCGGGCCTCAGCCTTACCGCGGCCTTGGAGGGCCTCTCCGATCCGCTCCCCTTGCACACCCTGCTGATCGACGTGGCCATCCTGGCCGGGGCGTTCGCCTGGGCGGTGGGACACGGTCTGCAGCCGCAGCATCGGTACCGCTGGACCGGCCTGGAGGTCGGACTGGTGCTGGTGGTGGCGGCGGCCGTGGTCTCCTGCTGTACGGCGAACCATAAACGGGTAGCGATCAATGCCGCGGTGGACTGGCTGGCCATGGCCGTCATCCCCCTCGTGCTCGTGCAGGTCCTCCGGGAACGCCGCCTGGTCCGGCTGACGCTGTGCGTCATCGTGGCCTCCGCGGCGGTACAAGCCTATCAGTGTTTCGATCAGGCGTGGGTCACCTTCCCGGAAACGGAGCGTCTCTACCAGGAACGGCGGGAGGCGTTCTGGCAGGTCCAGGGCGTGCCGCTGGACTCATCGCAAGTGATCTCCTTCGAGAAGCGGCTGCACGCCCGCGAGGCCTCCGGGTATCTCGCCCATAGCAACGTGGCGGGCGGATACCTTGTGCTGACGTTCTTCGCCGCGCTGGGAGCAGCGGCGGGGCGGCTGGGCCGACCGCCGGCACTCGCCGATCGGATGGCTTTTTGGGCCGTGTCCGCCGTGGCAGTCTTTCTGTTCGGGGCCATGCTCTTGACCCACAGCCGCGGCGCGGCGGTGGCCTGCGCCGTGGGACTGGCCTTGGCGGTCGTGCGGCGTCTGGGGCGGGCATGGATCGAATCCCACCGGGTGGCGACGATGTTGCTCGGTTGGGCGCTGGTCGGCGGAGGGGTTTTGGCCGTCGTGGCCCACGGGCGGGCACATGGGTCCCTGCCGGGGGCCTCGCTGAACTTCCGCTGGGCTTACTGGACGACCTCGGCCCCGCTGATTGCCGAGCATCCCTGGAGCGGCGTCGGACGGGAGAATTTTGGCGACGCCTACCTGAAATACAAACCCATTACCGCTCCGGAAGAGGTCAAGAACC
>JBGPAW010000212.1:0-6609 GCA_041480905.1 Phycisphaerae bacterium | reverse complement strand
TCCAGCGCCTCGGCGTTCTTATGCTGATCCCGGAGAGCGTCGCCCAGTCGACACAGCTTCCGGGGATTGGTGGGCACGGTTCGCAAGGCGGCCCGATACTCGCGTTCGGCCTCGGAATAACGACCCAAGTTGAGATACGCTTCGCCCAGCGCGGCGCGCAATTCATCGGATTCGGGGCTTTGCAGCGCCAACGGTTCCAGAAGGGATACCACTTCGGCATAGTGTCGTTCCTGCAGGAGTCGCTGGGCCTGTAGTAGACCTTGATGGACCGCAATCATGTCTTTCGGGTCGCGCCGCGGCGGTTCGCTCCCGCCGTCGGCGGACGGAGCCCCCACTCCGACGTAGCCCAGACTCTCCAAGGCCTGAAGAGTTTTATCGTCCAGAGTCACGCTCTTGGCTTCGTGCAGGGGGATGTTGCTCATCAGTGCCTGCAACTCCTCCCGCAACTGCGCCCCCACGTCCGCATGCTCGGCGAACACGTTGGTCAGTTCTCCGGGATCGGCGCGGCGGTCGTAGAGTTCCGCGCGCGGGGCGGCGATGAATTTCCAGGACTCCGTGGTGAAGGCCTGAAGCGCCGCCCATCCGAAGCCGAAGCGGGGATACTCGCTCTCCGCGTAAACCGGCAGGGAGGGGAAAGCGTCAGCCTCGCAGGCTGGCCGCAGGCTCTCCCCGGGCAGTGCCGGAACCGGCTCCCACCCCAGCAAGTCCCCAATGGTCGGGACCACGTCGATGAGGCGGACGTCCGCCGAAACCACCTTCCCCGCGGGCAGCCGCGAAGGAAAAGAGAAGATCAAGGGCACGTGCAGAGTGGGATCGTAGAGAAACAGGCCGTGCTCGTGCTCCCCATGCTCCGCGAACGCTTCCCCGTGATCGCCGGCGATGACGACCAAGGTCCGCTCCCGCGCGCCGTGCATCTCCAGCCACTCGACGAGGCGACGGACCTGGGAGTCCACGAAAGCAATCTCTCCGTCGTAGGGATCCGCCGCTCTCCGGCGGAACTCCGCCGGCGGAGCGTAGGGGAAATGCGGATCGAAGAAATGGACCCAGGCGAAAAACGGCGTCTCGGAAGGCTCGCTGAGCCAGGCCAGAGCCGCCTCGCAGGTTGCGTCGGCGGGACGCTCCTGGTAGATGGAAGCGGGGGTCTCGTCGCCGCCGACCCGATCGTCGTAGCGGTCAAAACCGCGCTGCAACCCGAAGGTGGCGTTGAGCACCCAGGCGCTGACGAAAGCCCCGGTCCGGTAACCGTGGCCCTTGAACGCCTCCGCCAGCGTGGGGACGTCTTCGCTCAAGATGCCGCCCGCGTTGACGCGGATGCCGTTGGTGGGCGGATACGTACCCGTCAGCAGAGAGGTGTGGGACGGTAGCGTCAAAGGCACCTGGCAAAACGCTTCAGCGAAACGGACGCCCGTACCGGCCAGCCCATCCAGCGCCGGCGTCTGGGCGCCGGCATATCCGTAGCATCCCAGGCGATCCGCTCGCGTAGTGTCCAGGGTGATGAGCAGGACGTTGGGGCCGGCGTCCCGTCGATCTACCGCGCGGTCCTTCCGCGAGCGCTCACAGCCGCCCGCGAGCAGGATCGCGAGGAGCAGGGTGCCCGCGTGACAGCCTTGACGGAACATAAGCCGAGTCTAGTCCTGGCCTCCGGGAGGGTCAACCACGCTATAATTAACGGCAAGTTCGGGGACATAAACCCGAACTAGAGGGTATGACCCGAACACACCATGCAACTTGGTTACTCACGGGCACGCTGGCTCTGACGGCGGGATGCGTGAGTACTTGGCGGCCTGCGCTGGAGCCAAGGCCCAATCCCCAGGAGAGCGCCAAGGTCGAACTGGCCGCGTATCTGCCGCAGGCTACGCCCGGCCGACAGGTCTACCTGCGCCGAGACCCGCGGCTGCGCAGTGAACCGGTAACCTGGTACGCACGGCAAGTGGAGACGACGCGGCAACTCGACGGCGTGTTCGTCGATCGGGAAGTGGGCGAATTGACGGCGTATGTCGCCGGGCCGGGGCAGGAGGAGCCTCTGCGCTACTTCGACTGGACCCTCGGGGGCGAGGAACGGAAAGTGGGCTTCTTCCTGGAGTTCGATCCCCCGCTCGTCTATCTGCCCCCCACGCTGCCCGCCACCGGAGCCACGGAAGGACGGTACGCGCTGCGGGTCTTCGACCGCTGGGGCCACCGGCTCCGCACGGGCACGGTGAAGCGCACGGTGCGCCTGGAGGGTCACGAGGACGTGGCGGCGGACGGGGTGCGGTTCGAGGCCTGCTTGCGGGTGGTGGCGGACACCTCGATCCGCGTGAATTGGGGCCCGTGGGTGGAAGTGACCGAGTACCTCTGGCTGGCCCGCGGGATCGGCGAAGTCAAGCGCATTGACGTCATCCAAGCGTTGGTCTTTCCCTTCTACTTCCATGAGGCCTTCGCCTACGAATTGGCGGCCGCACAGGACCGCGCCGAGGGCGTCGCCGGGGCTCCCGCGTCGCGCCCGCCGGCGTGGGCGCGTATGGTGGTGATGCTGGACCGTTTCCTGCCGCGGCTGCGGGTCGGCGGGGCCGTGGTCGAATACGCCGCCCAAAACCCGGAGGGGGCGACGGTTTCTCCGCAGGGCGGGGCGCCCTGATTCAGCGCCTCTTCCCGCACTTGGGGCACGGGCACAGGGCGCGCAAACGTTTCCACGTGTAGATGCCGGTGGAATGGCCGTCGGACCAGTCGATCTTGACGGCGTAGTGGCCGATCAGCTCCAGACCGGTGATGACGATGTCGTCGGGAATCGTGGAGCGGTCGAGCCGTCGCCGGCCCGTGTGTTCATCGACGCAGCCGGCACAGGGACAGTCCCCGCGCAACATCAAGAAGGGATAGAGGCCGACATGACCCTCCTCCCAGGTGATCTCCAGACAGCCGTCTTTCGTGACGGCTCGGAGGTTCAGGGGCGGTTCGTCCATCGCGCGGTCCTTTCACCAATCTCTCGGCAGGCTTCCGCCGCGTAGTCTAACGCCAGGCTCCCGTGGTTGGCCAAGCCCCAAACGTGTGTGAGAAGCTTACTCAGGAGTCCGTAGTATGGGCTACACCGCGGCGCGGGCTGAATTCTTAGCCCCGGAGGGGGCGATAGTGGGTAGCCCAGGGCGTCAGCCCTGGGTGGATGTCGCCCCCTCACCCCTCAGCCCCTCCCCCTTAACGCGAAGCGTCAAGGGGGAGGGGCGAAAGAAGTAAAGCTCGTTACACACCGTAGTCTAAACTACGGACTCCTTAGTATATAGGGTCGCCCCAGGTGGGCTTCAGTTTCTTCGTCACCCACCAGGGGTGACGCTACCTGAGGCGATGCGCCCAAGGGGTGGCGCTGGAGCACTATGACAGGAATCGGAAACGCAGGATGGCCCACAGCGCGCGCAGGCCGTCGCGCCAGGTGATCTTCTTGCCCTCGGCGTAATCGCGGCCGGCGTAGCGGATGCCTACCTCATAGACCCGCCACTTGCCCCTGGCGACCCTGGCGGTCAGTTCCGGCTCGATGGTGAAGGTGTCGCTCACCAGGTGCAGCGCGCGCACCACGTCGCGCCGGAACACTTTGTAGCAGGTCTCCATGTCCGTGAGATTGAGATTGGTCATCATATTGGACAGCGTGGTCAGGAACCGGTTGCCCACCATGTGCCAGAACAGGTGGACGCGGTGGGCCTGCCCGCCGACGAAGCGGGAACCGAACACCACGTCGGCGTTGCCGTCCAGGATCGGCTGGAGCAGAAGCGGGTAATCGCGCGGGTCGTACTCCAGGTCGGCGTCCTGGATGAGGACGATGTCGCCGGTAGCCAACTCGAAGCCGGCGCGGACGGCGGCTCCTTTGCCGCGATTGCGCTCCTGGAGCTGGACGATGAACTTCTGTTGGGGCCAGCGTTGTTGAATCGCCGGATACAGCTCGCGCGTCCCGTCGCTGCTGCCGTCGTCCACCAGGATGATCTCCCGCTCCATCCCGACCTCGACGCCGACCACCCGCGCGACGAGTTCCTCCAGCGTGGCCTTCTCATTGTAGACCGGGATGACAATCGAGAGACGCACTTCGTGGCATCCGCAACGACTCAGTCGTCATTGATCGTCGAAGGCCGAGAAGCCTTTGGCCACCAGGTCCTGAATGTCGATCAGGCCGACCAGCGCGTCTTGTTCGTCCACGACGGGCAGCTCGTCAATGCGATACTGCTGCATGGTGCGCAGGGCCTCCGCGACCCGGTCGGTGGTGCGGGCCGTCTTGGGCGCGCGGGTCATGACCTGGGCGATGGCGGTCCGCTCCGGGTCGATGGTGCCGGGGCGGAGGCGGAAGAGGTCGCCGTGGGTGAAGATGCCGACGAGCTTGCCGCGGGCATCCACGATCCCCGCGGCGCCCGCGCGGCGGGGGGCCCGCAACACCGCCGTGTAGTAGTCGTTCAGCGTTCCTTCCAGCCCGACCACCGGACAATCCGCCCCGGTCCGCATCACCTCGGACACCTTCATCAGGCTGCGACCGAGCGCCCCGCCCGGATGGTACGCCGCGTATTGCTCCGGCTGGACGTTCTTGAGTTCCATCACCGTCAAGGCCAGGGCATCGCCCATGGCCAGCATCGCCGCCGTGGAAGAACTCGGGGCCAGTCCGAGTGGGCAGGCTTCCGGCATCTCGCCGATGTCCAGCACCACGTCGGCCAGCCCGGCGCAGTGCGATTCCGGGTTCGCGGTGACCAGGATGACGGCACAACCGATCTTCTTCAAGGCGGGAAGCAGGCTCACCAACTCCTGGGTCTCGCCGCTCTTGCTCAGGGCGATCACCACGTCCTGCGGCTGGATCATGCCCAGGTCGCCGTGCAGCGCCTCCACGGGATGGAGGCAGTACGCCGGGGTCGCCGTGCTGGCCAGGGTGGCCTGGATCTTCTTCCCGATGTCACCGGCCTTGCCCATGCCCGTCACCGCCACCCGTCCGGCACAGTTCAGAACCGCTTCCACCGCCCGCACGAAGGATTCACCCAGCCGCGCGCAGGCGGTGGCAATAGCTTTCTCTTCCGTCTGCAGGACGTTGCGGCCCAGACGTAGAACATGCTCGGGATCGAGACCTGGGTTCGCTGGTGGGAAGATCGCGCGACTCACGGCGGTATCCATAACCGATTATTATGGCCCAGTCTTGTCGCCGCCACAACTTCAGGTCCGGGGTCCGCCGGACGGATACCAAAGCCTGCGCTGCACGTTCAACAACTCGGTCGCCCCGGATGGCTGACGGCAGCGCCAGATGACTCGGGGGCGTCTAGTGCAGTCAGTCACGCTGATCGCATCTTATCCGAACCGCGACCGTCAGGGAGCGGCACGCCCGGACACCATGGACTCCGCTCCCTGACGGTCGCGGTTCGGACCATAAAAGATGCATCAATTCTGACCAACTACACTACGGGCCGGCCAAGCGAGTGGCCAGGCGCCATTCGGAAAGTTCGTACTCGCTGGAGGGGGTGACTTCGCCCGGGATGATGTAACGATCCACGCCGGTGGCCAAGCAGGCTTCGTAGAAGCGGCGCGCGTCCTCTCGATTGCCCTCGAGCAGTTTGCGCTCGGCGATGTAGTAAGTCGCTTCGCACCTTTTCCCATCCGTGTCGGCCAGAGCCAGCAGACTTTCCGGTGAGCGCCGGTTGAGCAGGCACTCAAACACACAGGCGAGCCAGTCGGTCGGCGGGGTGCGGGCGTAGGCCTGCCCGAGATGCTGTCGGGCCTCTTCCGCGCGGTCCAGTTCCTGGAGAATCAGGAAGCGACGGGCATCGGACCAGAAAGGCGCCGGATGCAGTTCGGCGAAGCGGTCATAGTCGCGCAGGGCGGCCTCGTGATCTCCGACGATCCAGTACAGGGTGGCCCGATGATAGAGGAGCCACGGGCCTTCCACACTGGCCGGCCCAAGGTTCAGGGCGATGCTGTAGTCTTCGATCGCCTTCTGGTACTCGCGCAGCCGGCGGTAGGCCGTCGCGCGCGGATAATAAACGACCGCGTTGGTGGGCGCGAGTTTGACGGCCTCGTTGAGCAGTTGAACGGCCGCGGCGTATTCCCGCTGCCGCAACAGGGCCTCGCCCTTCCACCACCACCCCTGGAAATCGCCCGGGCGGACCCGGATGGCCGCCTCCGCGTCGATCAGCGCCTCGTCCCAGCGGTAGCTGCGCATGTAGAGCCGCGCGCGGCGCACCCGCGATTCGTAGTGCATGGGATTGCGGGTCAACGCCTTGCTCAGCCATTCGAGCGCCTCGTTCTCCGGGGTGGCGATGGAGCAGGCGTAGTAGGCTTCGGCCGTATCCGGACGGAGCGCCAGCACCCGCTGCTGATGGAAGCGCGCTTTGTCGGCGTCCGCGG
The DNA here is from genome assembly GCA_041480905.1 of Phycisphaerae bacterium. Lineage (GTDB taxonomy): Bacteria > Planctomycetota > Phycisphaerae > UBA1845 > UBA1845 > JAAEQG01. Next base: position 276 of record JBGPAW010000212.1, on the reverse strand, counting down.
CGTCCACTTCGGCCAGGGCGTAGTGGGCGACCCACGATTGGGGATCGACTTCCAGAAGGTGTTCGAGATAAGCCTTGGCCTCCCCCTTGCGCTCCATCAGCATGAGGGCGTTGGTCCGCAAGAGCTGGGCTTCACTGAGGCGGGGATCCAGTTGGAGGGCCCGGTCGGCCTTCTCCAGGGCCTCGCCGTGTCGGCCCTGGCTTAAGGCCAACTCGGCCTCCAGACCGGCCGCACGGGCGTGCGAGCGGTTCAATTCGATCATCTGCACGTACAGGC
>JBGPAW010000211.1:0-6627 GCA_041480905.1 Phycisphaerae bacterium | reverse complement strand
AGTGGTCTTGGTCTCTGCGGGGGGGCTCGCCACCACGACAACTTCGCAAGCAACTGAGCGAGGCGCCGGGGCTAACCCTGCTGCTTCTTCTTGACGACAAACAGGATGACGATGAGCACGACGAGAATAACGACCGCAATCGTCTGCCAGTTTTGCCACGCTAGCACAGCTTGTCTCCTTACCACTCGGATGCAAGAAAACTCGTCGACCGGCCTGGGACGGCCGACCTGGGGGGCTGCACGAAACAGCCTCTCCTTGAACGCGCGCCGGCCTCAAGATAACGGCGGAGCACCCGGACTGCAAGAGCTTTCCCGGCGGACGCGGACGAAGCGTTGCCCGGGAAGCTCTTTCACCGCGCCCCGCAACTGCAGGGTCATCAGCATAGCCATGACTTTGGGGAGCGGCAACCCGGTCTCGTCCGTCAGGGTCTCGACGCGTGCTTCCGTGGCACCCAGAGCATCCCACAGAAGCTGCTGGTCCGGATCGAGCCGCCCCACCGGCGGCTCCACGCCCGGCGCCGGGGAGGTCTGGGCCCCGGCGAACGGCCTCATCCGGCCCACCTCGCCGAACTCCTCGAGAAGGTCCTCCAGACAAGTGACCAGCTTGGCCGCCCCATCGCGGATCAGGGCGTTGGTTCCGCCGGCTTCGGGCGTATCGATCCGACCGGGGATGGCGAACACTTCGCGGTTATACTCCGTCGCCAGCCGGGCGGTTAGCAGAGCGCCGCTCTTGCGGGCGGCTTCGACGACCAGAACCCCCAGCCCCAGCCCGGCGATGATGCGGTTCCGCGGCTCAAAGTTGCACAGGTCCGGCGGGGTGCGCATGGGCAATTCGCTGAGGACAGCCCCGGCCTGGCGGACCCGCTCCGCCAGGCCCGCATGCTCGGGAGGATAGACCTCGGTGAGTCCGTTGCCCAGGACGGCGAGGGTCCGCCCGCCCGCTTCCAGCGCGCCGTGGTGCGCCAAGCCGTCGACACCCCGGGCCAGGCCTGACACGACGGTAAAGCCCGCCTGGGCCAACAGGATCCCGAAACGCCGGGCCTGCTCGCCGCCATAGCGCGTGCAATGCCGGGCCCCGACGACGGCAACGGCCAGCAGGTCCTCCGGCCGGATCGTACCGCTGACGTAGAGGCACACCGGCGGATCGGGTAGGTACTTCAGCGCCGCCGGCCAGTCCGCGTCCTGCTCACAGATGATCCGCACGCCACGATCGGCCGCCAACTCCAGCTCCTGGGTGACGGCGTCAAGGGTCTGGGTCGCCGGGATCTCGCGGGCGCGTGCCGCACTCATCCGCTCGACCCGGGCCAACGCGGCGACGGGCGCCGCGAGCACCGCGTCGATCCCGCCGAAACGCTGGATCAGGCGCCGGGCGAGAATCGGCCCGATGCCGCGCGCGGACTTCAGCGCCAGGTACTTGCGGGCCGCCGGAGACGCCACCGTGTCTTCTGCCTGTCCCATCGCTACTGCCGTCCCGCGCTGCACACCCAGGAGGCAGCATAGCACCGACCGGACCGACGCACCACCTCGCCCCGGAACCCACGGTGGTATCCCCTCATGGCGTCCGCACTGCATCCGGTCGGGTGTTGGAGGATCGGATCTGCTCCCACACGCGTTGTACCCAGGCGTGAGCTTTTCCCATCATCCGGTCGTAGATTTCGGGCCCGAGCATCTCGTCGCACTGCCTCTGCAGGCTCCGCAGGGTACGGGCAATGCGCCCATTGCTTGGTGGCCCTTTCAGCACGACGCGCAGACGCCGGGCGTTCGCGCGACTCTCCTTAGCCAGTTTCCAGTCGCCCACCTCACCGGCCAGGAATGCCAACTTCTCCAAGGCTTCGAGAAGTTCCCAACGACTGAGATCCCCATCCATCAGCAGCTTCTCGGACTGGTGGACGTTGATGACCTTCCACATTTGCTCGGCGTCAGCCATGCGGCGCTCGGCTTCTCGGACCGGGTAAATCAGGTAAATGCGGATGGCTAGACCCAAGCCCAGAACCAGCGTGATGAGTCCCAGACTGACGAGCCTCTCGCGGTGCAGATGCATCCTCTTACGCACGCGGTACCAGCGCCGGTGGGCGTAGGCTTGGACCAACCGCCCCTGCCGGTAACTCAGCAAGTCCTCGTACAGGGCCCTGGCGGTCGGGTAGCGACGCTCGCGCTCGACTTCGATCGCGCGTAAGGCGATGGCTTCCAACTCCCGGGGAACCTTGGGATCCACGGCGCGTGGGGGCGGCGGCACCTCGCGGGCCACTTCCAGCGTAGGCCGCTGGGACTTGGTCAATTGCACGCCTTTCGCCCGCCGGCCGACCAGCACTTCGTATAACAACAGACCCAAGCCGTACACATCCGCGCGCACGTCCAGGTCGTCGCGGTTCTCGATCTGCTCCGGAGCCATGTAGAGCGGCGTGCCCGCGACGCCCAACGCCAGGCCGGGCGGTTCGGAGAGGTCGGCTCCGGTCACACGGGCCAAGCCGAAATCCATCACGATGGGTTCCCCGGAAGCGTCCACGCGGACGTTGGTGGGCTTGAGATCCAGGTGCATCACCCCGCGCTGGTGGGCATGGTGCACCGCGTCGCAAATCTTGGCGACCAGTTCGACCTTCCGGGCATAGGAGAGCGGCGTCTGTTTGACGTATTCGTCCAGCGTCAGACCCTCGATCCAGGGCATGACGAAATAGGCGTGCCCGTTGACCTGGCCGTCCGAACGAATGGTGATGACGTTGGGGTGGCGGAGGCGGGCCAACGATTTCATCTCCCGGGCGAACCGCTCCTGCCCGGCTTCATGGAGCAGCGAGTTGTAGAACACCTTGATGGCGACTTCTTCCTGGCTGGCCTCATACGTGCCGCGGTAAACCCGCGCCTGGCCGCCCTCGATGTAACCCGGCTGAATGTTGAATCCGGGGATCTCCAAGGGTTCAGGTAGCTCATCGTCGGGGATCCACCCCCGGGTGGCATCAGCCCCGGCGGTGTCCCCGCGGACCGCACAGTGGATGCCCTCGGCCACCTGCGCGTCCAACTCGAAGCCCTTCCACAGATCGTGGCAGAGCGGACACCCGGCGACGTGGCGCAGGATGGCCACGCTCCGTTCCGCCGCAAGCTCTTGGCGAAAAGCCATGAACATATCCACTTCCGCCACACAGCCGGTCCCCATAGTTATTTCTCCCAATTGGAAATGAAACGCGGGCCGACGGCCCGGAACCACTGGGCCACCGCCCGGCGATGCTGGTAGACCGCCGAGACGCTCATGCCCAGCCGCCGGGCCACTTCGGCAATGGGTCGTTTGTGCACCTCCACCAGGAAATAGCAGCGTAAATCGCGGGGGTTAAACGAACTCCGGGCGTGGCGGAGCAGGTCGGCGAGTCGGGCGCGCACCCAGATCTGGTCGAACCGCTGATCGACCTGTTGCACGGCGTCGCCGGCGGTGGGATCAGGACAGGCCTCCCAGAAAGCGGTTCGGGCCTGCGCAGAATGGCCGCCGCGACCCGCCTTCCGCCAATATTCGCGCAAGACGTTCTGGGCGATACCGCGAATCCAGTCGCGGAGCCGGCCCTTGTCGTGGCGATAGGCCCCCACCCGGAGACCGTCGACGGCTTTGCGGATGGTCTCCTGGGTCAGGTCGCGGGCAAGCTCTCCCCGAACGCCGCGACTCGAGAAAAACCCCCGCAACAACCGCGAGTACCGGCGGTCGAAAATCTCCCACGCTTGCCCGTCCTGAAGCGTCGAAAGCTGCGTGAGCAGGGCCGATACTGTCGTAAACATCGTTCTTGCCTGAAGTTATCGCTGGGCGTGCGCCGGACGCGCCAAATAACCACAAAAATCTGTAGGGCCGGGCACGAAACGACAATTCACTTTTGTCGGCGATGAGTCGTGGGACGTCGTCGAGGCGGTTCGCCGCCGGTCCATTATAGGCGTGTTCCCCCACGGAACACAACGACGGGGTGACACGGCCCGAAAGGAGGTGTCTCAAAGTTTGCGACCCTGAAGACTTGGAAACGTTGCGGACTTAGTGAACAGCTATGACGACCACACAACTGGGGATGCACCAGGTCGGTGAGAGACTTGGTTCATCCCCGGTTCATTCTTGACGATCCGCGCCGCGGACGTGAACATCACCGGCATGGCCCGCGCACGTTACAAGATCGTCGTCTGCGAAGCCTATTCCGACGCCGCGCTGGAGCACTTGCGCCGGGTCGGCGAGGTGACGCACCTCAACCGACCCGGTGAGCACGAGTTGAGCACGGCGCTCGCCGACGCCGACGCACTGCTGGTCCGTACCTACACGGGCGTGACGCAACGGATTCTCGACGCCGCGCCGCGGCTGAAGGTGGTCGGTCGCGGGGGCGTGGGGGTGGAGAACATCGACGTGCGGGCCGCGGCCGCGCGCGGCATCACCGTGGTACACACGCCCGCGGCCGCCACCGAAGCCGTGGCGGAACTGACCATCGGTTTGATCCTGGCCTTGGAGCGGAAGATCCTGGCGGGCGACGCACGGGTCCGCGCCGGCGACTTCGACGAGGCACGCCGCGCTGCCCTCGGGCGGGAATTGGGGCAGTGTACGCTGGGTATCATCGGCCTGGGACGCATCGGGCGCGTGGTCGGCCGCATCGCCGCCGCCGGCTTCGGGGCGCGGGTGGTCTACAACGACGTCATCGACGTGGGGCCGGTGGACTTCGCCGCCACGTCCCTGTCCAAATCGGAGTTGTATGCCGCGGCCGACGTGGTGACCTTGCACGTGCCGCTGACCGGCCTGACGCGCGGATTGATCGACGCCGACGCGTTGGCCCAGTTCAGGCCCACGACAACCCTGGTCAACACTGCCCGCGGCGCAGTGCTCGACGCCGGCGCGGTGGCCGCCGCCCTCCGCGAAGGGCGCTTGGCCGGCGCAGCGATCGACGTCTTTGACCCCGAGCCGCCGCCGCCTGACCATCCGCTGCGGAATGCACCCAACGTGATCCTATCCCCCCACGCCGGGGCCCGATCGCCGCGCGGTCAGGCGCGCATGAACGATGTGGTCCATGACGTGGTCGCGGTTCTGGAAGGTCGCACGCCGCGTTATCCCGTGACGCCGGAATGACCCCCCATTCTACTCCTGGGCGAATCCGAAGCTTAACTGCGTCACCTGAGCCGACCCGGGGGACAGGGGGCCCGCCGGGCAGGATGACAAAGGCATACCGCCGGTCAAACCGCAACGGGCGCGTTGGACGGCGAACAACCGCTCGATGCTGTTCCAATAGTGCCCGGTACCGCACATCCGGGCGCAGAAGCGCGAGTCGTTCATCCGGCCGTTACGCATGTCCCGGATGCGCTCCTTCACCCGCACGTACCGCAAAGGCATTTCGGCTTCCAAGCGCTTGAGAAAGACCGGCTCCACGCTGCCGGGCAGACGCACCGGCGTGTAGCAGGCCGACCGCGCTCCGGCCTCCGCCGCCCGTTCCAGAATCTCCGGAATCTGCGTATCGTTCAGGCCCGGAATGATCGGGGCCACCAGAACGCCCACGGGGACGCCGGCTTCGGCCAACCGGCGGACGACTTCAAACCGGCGCTCCGGCGGCGGGGCGCCGGGCTCCATGCTCCGGGACATGCTCGCGTCGGCAAAGGGTATACTCACGCAGACGTGCATGCCGGCACGCCGCCGCATCTCCGCCAACAACTCGGCGTCCCGCACAATGAGGAAGCTCTTGGTCACCACGGCCACGGGGGTGTGCAGGTCATGGCACACCTCCAAACAGCGCCGGGTGAGCCGGTAGACGGCCTCGATCGGCTGGTAGCAGTCGGTGATGCCGGAGAAGTGGATGGCCTCGCCACGGTACTTGGGCCGGGCCAGCTCGCGGCGGAGCAACTCCGGGGCGTTGATTTTGGCGACCAGCTTGGTGTCGAAGTCGGTGCCGGCGCCCAACCCCAGGTATTCGTGGTAAGGCCGGGCGTAGCAGTAGGCGCAGGCGTGCTGGCACCCGCGGTAGGGGTTGACCGAGTAGGTGAAGGGGATGTCGGGGCTGTCGTTGCGGGTGATGATGGAGTGGGCGCTCTCCTCGTAGACCTCGACAGCCACGGGCGGCGGTTCCTCGAGATACTCGCGGTAGACCGACTCGAAGGGATTGGGCGGGTTGTCCACGCGCTTCACGGTCATACGCTCCGGGCAAGGACACCGGCGGAGTAATCGCACGTTATAATATATTCGGTTTTTGTTAGGTAGTCAAGCGCCACGTTGAAAACCAGGCCGGGAAGGAAGGGCCATCCTGCCGCGGGGTCAGGCCGAGCGGCCGTAGGTCTCCCAGTGCAACACCTCTTCGAGCGGGCGTTTGTGGTGGGTGGGCTCCTCGCCGGCATAGCCGACGGCGATCATGGCCACCAGCTTCAACTCCGGGGGCGCCCCGCAGAAGGAAGCCACGTGCTCGGCGTAGGGCTTCTTGTCGCCGGCCACCCAACAAGTGGCCAGCCCCAGCGCGGTGGCGGCGATGAGCATGTTGGTCGCGGCGGCGCAGCCCTCCTCGAGGTAGTATTCGTCGGGCTTGGCCAGCACCAGGATGCAGGCCGGCGCCTGGGCAATGAACTTGCCGTGGTCGGTCAGGTCGGCGATGCGCCGGCGCTGGGCGGCGTCGGTCACCACAATGAACTCGCACGGCTGATCGTT
>JBGPAW010000210.1:0-6670 GCA_041480905.1 Phycisphaerae bacterium | reverse complement strand
TCAGCACGCCGGTCTCCGCTGCACCCACGGCGCCGCCCGAGCCGCCCAGGCCGTTCCGATTACCGCGGTGATCGGCCGCAGCTTCTGCGTCGTCGGATCGGCCTGCACACCGAAGTTCTCCAGCGCCGTTGCGCCGAGGAGCAGCAGCGATCCGGGCGGGCCGAATACGACGAGGCACGTGATGGTCTCGTCGGTGCCCTCGATCGAGAATGCTCCCTCCCCGACCAGCCGACGGTCCTTCTTGCCGTCGGCGAACACGAAGTCGCGCGTAAACTTCGGCTCGATTCCGATCGCGCGCAGCCGATCCTCCGGCGCGAAGCTGTATAGCGCACCCGTGTCGACCCAGAACGGTTCCTGAAACGACCGTTCGGGCGATTGCGGGTTGGCGACGGTGACCTTAACTTGAAACATGCCCCTGTTTATTCTATCCCAAGAGGCGCGTGTCTGATGGTTGCCGCGCTTCGTCCTTGGCCCACCGGGCGGCGCTGGCGCCGCTCTGGGCGTCGGTGTGCACGGGGTACGTCGTCGTCCACGTGTTCTGCGCCGCGGTCACGGGCGCGAGGTCGCCGGCGACGAACCCCAGGTCGGCCAGATGCGCGCTGACATAGGTGACGAAATTGCTCAGCCAGGCGTGAAAATCGCCGTCGGGACCGGCGATGTAGTCGCTCGCCATATCATGGCTTCCCGCACCGCACTTCCGCGCAGTCAGGTTCATTATCGGGAACATCGCGGCGGAGTCAAGTTGCCACAGGCGGCTCGGTTCTGGCACCGCGCCTTGGCGCGGCGCAGTCAGACCGGCTTCGTCCCCTGGGAACGGATGCGCCGATTCGTTGAGCGATGGCTGCCTCCCGCCCGCGTATGTCATCCTTATCCCTTGCGTCGCATGGGCGTTATCACCTGAGGCAAGAGCCCAGTGCGGTAGTCCCGCTCGCTGGAATCCGTGGAAGAGGCAATGGGCAACCATGATTCCTACTCCGACAAAAGAGGTTGGAAATAGCCGTTTTGGTGTGTGAAGACCACCGTAGCGACCGAGCAGGAAGCCCTACCTTACGCCGTCCGTGGTGAGTTGGTCGCGCAGAGCACGGGCCTGAACGTCGTCCGGTGCCCGGCGCAGCACTTCTTCCAACTCTTCGATGGCCTCGTCCCGGCGGTGCTGCTGGACCAGGGCGACAGCCAGATAGTAGCGGGCGTCCACCCGGTCGGGCTCGAGCTTCAAGGCGTCCTGAAAGCGGTCGATGGCTTCCTGAAAGTGGTCGATGGCTTCCTCGAGGCGCCCAAGGCGGGTCAACTCCAACGCCCGGTAATAGTGCGCCTTGGCCAGATTGTGGGCGGCGTCGGCCCAGCCCGGCTTCAGGCGCAAGGCGTCGCGGAAAGAGCAAATGGCGTCCTCGAGCCCATTCCGCCGGGCGTGCTCGATGCCGAGGCGGTTGTGGGCTTCAGCCAGATCAGGCTTGAGGGCCAAAGCCGCGGTGAGGTGGGGGATCACCTCGTCGGGCGGATGGCCGCTGCGGGCCAGAGCGACGCCGAGGTTGTAGTGGGCGACCCAGGCCCACGGGTTCCGCTGGAGGCACGTGCGCCAGAACGTTTCGTTATCCCGATAAAGATGGCTCTGTCGCCAGATCATCACGGCCAAGACCAGCAGTAAGGGGGTGATGAGGGCGGGCTTGATCCAGCGACATGACGGGCGCGGTTCCGTGGGGTGGGCATGGTCCACCCTACAGGCTGCGGCCACCAGCAGGGCGATCGGACCGATGACCGATAGATACATGAAACGGTCCGCTACGAACGTATCCCTCATGAAGGGAATGTCGAGAAAACCCAGGACCGGCGCGAGGGTCAGGGTAAAGATCAAAGCCGTCGCCAGAGGTCCTCTACCTAAGCGGCGGCGTGCCGCCCAGAGCAGGATGAAGAGAGCCAGGGCCGCGCCCGGATAGGCGTAGGCCCAGGGATCATGAACAGTGATCTCCCAACGCGGATAGATGGGCATGAGGGGGAAAGGCCAAGCGATCTTGGCAGCATAGAACCACAGCGCCCGACCAGCCAGGAGCACTCGAGCCAGCGGGGACAGGCCCAAGGAAACCGACTGACCGTCGTGCCCGATCCAAAAAACCACGAGGCCGAGCACCGCCGCCACGGCGACGAAAGGGGCCAACCGGCGCAGATCGGCCCACCCGAGTCGACCATTCTGCCACCACAAAACCGTGGCCAGCACCAGAGGCAGACTGGCCGCCATCTCTCTGCTCAACACGGCCGCCATGAATAGGGCGAGCGACAGGGCATAAGCCGTCCACCGTCCCGCGTGGGTGGAGCGGAGGTAGGCCAACAGTGCGGCCAAGTAGAAACAACCTGACAGGACGTCCTTGCGTTCGATGATCCAGGCGACGGACTCGACGTGTACCGGATGTAAGGCGAAGGCGGCCGCCGCCACCCACGCGCCACCAATGCACAAACGGCACAGCACCCGCCAAACCAACAGCGCATTCAGGGCGTGGAGCAGCACGTTGACGAGGTGAAAGCCAAAAGGACGTGGACCCCAGCATTGATACTCGAGCCAGAAGGTCGAGTAGGTCATCGGCCGATAGAAAGGTTCGTGGCTGGCCCCCGGCTCAGCCCAAATCCGCCACAGACCGGCCCAGTCGCGCAGCACCGGGTTCTCCACCACGTATTCCTGGTCGTCCCAAATGAAGCCACCGCGTAAGGCGGACAGATAGGCCAAGAGAGTGATGGCAACCAGCAGGAGCGCTCCGCCGGCCCTGGTGCATCGCCGGCCGTGTGACTCGGAGTGGGTCTCGGTCCGCAGGAGAAGTCTTGGGTGGGGTGGTGGCAGCCTGGTCATGCTCTCATAGGTTCTCCTACTGAGAAGTTGTTCGCAAGGGGTATTCCTCGCCACTCGCCATCGCACTTGCGGCCGGCTTGACGACCTTTCTGGGGTGGCCCACCTCCTCTGGAGGTGGGGGAGCGATTGCTGGTGAAGGCCATGAAGCCGGACATCGTGCGGTTCGGTAGTGCGAGATAATCGCTTCCCCAGGTCCAAAGGACCTGGGCCACCCACCATAGGTTCTCCTACGGAGAAGTTGTTCGCAAGGGGTATTCCTCGCCACTCGCCATCGCACTTGAGGCCGGCTTGACGCCATCTCCGGGCGCGGCTAGAGTGCCTCCCGTTGTCGTCTGGAGGCGGCGGCTGTGTCGGCCAAAGCGAAGATTCTGATTATCGACGATGACGAGGACTACCGTGTTTCCACCCGCGCCTTGCTGGAAGGCGAAGGATACGAGGTTCGGGAGGCCGTCTCGGGCCGTCACGGACTGGAGGCCGCCCGCACGCACCGGCCCGACCTCATCGTCCTGGACATCATGATGGAAAGCCCGGTCGAAGGATACACCGTCGTGGGGGCCCTCAAGTTTCGCGGCGAATACCGGGACCTGGGCGGTATCCCCATCGTGATGGTTTCCGCGGTCACTCAGGATCCGGCGAGCCTGTTCCCCCTGGCCGGTGAGTTGGACATGATCACACCGGACGCCTACTTCACCAAGCCGCTGGACCTCCCGAGGTTCCTGGGGTGCGTCCGGCGGATGCTGGCAGGATGAGCGGTCTGCTGCGGAGTCCGGAGCCGTGCCCATCGGACCCGGAGATGACACCCCGATCATCGTGATCGACGACGACGAGACCATGCGCCGCGCCTGCGAGGCGACCCTGCGCCGCGCCGGCTACCCAGTGGAAGCTTACGCCGACGGGCCCTCCGGGCTCAAACGGATCGAGGAAGTCGGCGCCGGCCTGCTCGTGGTGGATCTCAAAATGCCCGGCATGAGCGGGCTGGAGGTCATCGAACGCGTCCAGCAGATCAGTCCCGACATCGTACCCATCGTGATCACCGGCTTCGCCACGGTGAGTACTGCCGTGGAGGCCATGAAGGCCGGGGCCTACGACTTCATTCCCAAACCTTTCACCGCCGAGGAGCTGCGCGTCATCATCGCCCGGGCGGTGGAACGACGCCGGCTGACCCTGGAAGCCCGGCGCCTCCGGCAGGAGAAAGAGGCCCAGGCCCGCAAATTCATCACCTTTGTCTCGCACCAGTTGCAGTCCCCCTTGGGGGCGGTCCGTCAGTACCTGGACGTTTTGCTGTATCAGTCCGGCACGGCCATCCCCGAGCGGTACCGCCAGTGGATCGAGCGCTCCAACCGGAAGATCGCCGCCATGCTCGAGACCATCGGCGACTGGTTGACCATCGCCAAGGTGGAGGGCGGGCAGCTCGCCACCGCCCGGCAACCGGTGCGCTGGCAGGACCTGGCGGTCTCCGTGCTGGAGAACAGTGCCGCCACCGCCTCTGACACTCACGTAACGCTACATAACGAGCTGTCCCCCGAACTGCCCGCGGTCATCGGCGATGCCACCGCTCTGCGCATGGCCCTCTCGAATCTGGTGGTCAACGGCGTGAGATACAACCGTCCCGGAGGCGAGGTTCGCCTCACCGGCACGGCGGACGCCGACACGGTTACGCTGTCTGTGACCGACACCGGCGTGGGCATCGCCCCCGAGGAGCAGGAGCGCGTGTTCGAGGAGTTCTATCGGTCTAAGGACCAGCGGATTGCCGGTAAGGGCGGCACGGGGATGGGGCTGCCCATCGCCAGGAAAATCGTCGAGGAGCTCGGGGGGCGTCTCACCTTGACCAGTCGATGGAACGAAGGCTCGACGTTCACGGTGGTCCTTCCCCGGGCCCCCGACGCCTCCGCTCCCCGCTGCGACCCTCGGTGCCCATGAGAGTTCCGCGCTGGACACGCTCGTTGAAGTCGCGGATCGTGGTCAGCTATTCACTGATCCTGATCCTCGGCGGGCTGTCCACCTCGGCGATCGGGATCGTGGTCACCGGGCGGGCCCTGCTGGCCCAGGCCCGCCAGCAGATGGTTTACGGTCTCTCCGTGGCCCGGAGCATCTATGTCCACCGCATCCAGGAACTGCAACAGAGCGTCGAGCTGCTCGCTTCCAGCGGACGACTCCAGGCCGCCCTCGAAGCCCGGCAACCCGTAGCCGCGGTGCGCTCCCTGAGTGCCGTCCGCCAGGAACGCCGCCTGGATTTCCTCTCCGTGACCGACCGGACCGGCACGGTGATCATCCGCACCTCCGGTCCGCGCCTCACCGGCGACACCATCGCCGAACTTCCTCCTGTAGCCCGGGCCTTGAAGGGCGCCTCCGCCGGCGGCACCGAACTGGTCTCTGGCGAGATTCTTCAGGCCGAGAACCCCGCCCTGGCGGAGCGGGCGGCCCTCCCACTGGTTCCCACCCCCCGGGCTCGGCCGACCGAACACCAGACCCTGCACGCCGGCATGACCCTGCTCGCCGCGGCGCCGGTCATGGACGATACCGGCCGGATCATCGCCGTGGTTTACGCCGGGCAACTCCTCACCCAGCCCGACACCGATCCCGGCGCCGCCGGGGCCCACTGGATCGTCGATCAGATCAACGCCACCTTATTCCCTAATCCGGAGGAACGGGGAGAGCAAGACAGCGTGGCGACCATTTTCCAGGACGACGTACGCATCACCACCAACGTCATGACCGCGGAGGGACGCCGCGCCGTGGGCACCCGCGCCTCCCAGGAGGTCTATGACACGGTGATCGGTGGCGGCCAGCCCTGGATCGGTCGGGCGTTCGGCGTCAATCAGTGGTACATCACGGCCTACGAGCCGGTCACCAACCTGGCTGGCGAGCGGATCGGCATGCTCTGCGTGGGGGTCCCCGAACACCCCTATACCGCTGTCCGCGATAAAGTCACCGTGAGCTTTGCGGCCATCGCCCTGTTTTGCTTCCTGCTCATTGTGATCGTCACCTATTTCCTGACCCGCAGCTTGGTGCGCCCCGTGGAGGAACTGGTCTCGGTCTCGCAGAGCATCGCCGCGGACGATCTCTCCCGCCGCGTCCGCGTCACCGACCACAGCGAACTGGGCCTGCTCTCCAGTTCGTTCAACGATATGCTCGACCGCATCAGCCAGATGAAGAGTCAGCTCCAGCAGTGGGCCCGGACCCTCGAACAGAAGGTCGAGGAGCGCACCCAGCAGCTCATCAAGGTGCAGACGCAGGCGGCACGCCAGCAACGCCTGGCCTCCGTCGGTCAGCTCGCCGCCGGCGTGGCCCACGAGATCAATAACCCACTGGGCGGCATTCTCACCTTCGCCTCGCTGGCCCTCGAGGACCTGCCGCCCGAAAGCCCGCATCGCGAGGACCTGGAGGAGATCGTCCGGCAGGCCATCCGGTGCCGCAAGATCGTCACCGAGCTCCTGGAGTTTTCGCGAGAGCGCGAAACCCACATGGCCCCGGCGGACATCAATGCGGTCATCGAGCGCACCTTAGGTCTGCTGGAGAAGCAGGCCCTGTTCCACGACATCAACGTCACCCGAAAGTTCGCGCCGAACCTGCCCGTCACCGTCATGGACGAGTCGCAGATGCAGCAGGTCTGCATGAACATCATCCTCAACGCCGTTCACGCCATGAACGAACGGGGCGACCTCACCCTGGTCACCGGATGCGATAGGGAACAACGGCACCTGTTCGTCAGCATCACCGACACCGGCTGCGGGATCCCGCCCGAAATCCGCGAAGCGATCTTCGACCCCTTCTTCACCACCAAGGACCCCGGGCGGGGCACCGGGCTGGGTTTGGCCGTCGCCGCCCGCATCG
>JBGPAW010000209.1:0-6686 GCA_041480905.1 Phycisphaerae bacterium | reverse complement strand
CGGCGAAGATGGCGAACGCGCCGACGTTGGGGATCGGCGTCTTGGGCACGATCGTATGCCCCCCGCCGCCCTGCACTTTCTGGAGCGTCTGCTCAATGTCCGTCACTCGGAAGTACACGTTGAGTGCGGCCTGGGGGGCCTGCGGCGGCCGTTGCATCAGTCCGCCGCCCGGCTCCGTCCCGGTGTTGATCAGCGTGTAGTCGGGCATGGACTTGCTGTCGAACTCCCACCCGAACACGCCGGCGTAGAAGGCTTTGCACTTCGCCGGATCGTCACTCATGAACTCGAAATGACACAGGGGGGCGCCCATGGCGATCTCCTTCACGGACCCAGAAAACAGCGGACTGCCTGCGTACCCTCAACCGCTACTTCGGCGACGCGGACGCCTTGCGCGTGTAAACCAACTCCAGGTTCTTGAATTCCTTCCCGTCGGAGCCGACTTCGTACATCTCGTTGGTGAATTTGTCGGGGCTGATGACCTTGATGACCGTTTTGGTGTTCTTCTTCTGACCGGTCATGGGATCGTCATAGGCGCCCTTGAAAGTGAACGTCTTGGCGGATGCGTCACACTCGCCCGTTTCGGTATAGATGGCCGTGCTCATCGTATCCAGCCACACCGAAACGTATTGCTTCTTCATGTTGTCATACCCGATGTAGCCGACGCCGTTGACCGGCATGTCCTGAAACTGACCGGAGTACTCGTGCATGACGAAGCGCCCACCCAACATCCACTTCATCTCGGAGGTGCCTTTGGATTCCTGCAGCTCGGCGTCCGGGGCCATCCAGAACTTGCCGGCGACGTTCCAACTGCCGATCATGCCCTCGAGGTGCTTATGGTACTCGCCCGGCGCCCCCAGTTTCGTCATGGCTTCCATCATCTTAGCCATGTCTTCGCCGCCGGCCGGCTGAGTGGTGGGTTTCTTTTCCGGGGGCGGGGTGCCCTTGTCTGGTTTGCCCGATCCCTTCTCCTGCGAAACCACTTCGCCAGCGACCAGCAACGTCGCCACGGCCACGGCCAAGCCACACCACAACACTCGTCGGTTCATGGTCCATCCTTTCCAAAAAAGACCGGTACACCTCATCCGCTCCCCGCCTCGTCCGGAGCGCGGGCGGCATTATACCGCTCCAGGTTCCGCCTTCAATGCCCGCTGGGCTTGGGCACGGGAGCCGACGGGATGTGCGGGAAGACCACGCTGAGATCGTTGGCCAGCACCTTCCCGTCGGCGTTCACGTCGCCCACCTGCACCACGTACTGCACCTCGAACGGCCCCACCCCGGCCCAGCCGCCGATACCGGCAACATTGCGAATGGCGACCCACATCCGGTGGTCCAGGCAGGAGCCGTTCTCCATGATCTTGAGCACGCGCGGATGGGCCGCGGGGTCGTTCTCCACCGTGAAGGTGAAGTCCGTCGAGAGGTCTGTGTCCTACCTGCCGCCGTCACGCAGCTTCTGAATGAGGATTTGGCCGGCCGCGGGAGAGAAACTCCTCAACCTCGCTCAGCAGACGGAGACGTTCCACCTCGGGCAGCGACTCGTAGGCGCGACACCAGATCAGATCGCGCAGGCGGGCGAGGATGCGGGTTTTGGCGATGTAGACGGCGTTGCACGACCGGCCCAGGAGCTTGGGCGGCGGAGGCGCAGGAGGAGTCAGCGGTTCTCCTTGCGCGTTGAGCGGTCGGCCTGCCGGGGCGCAAGACCGAAGCGTTGCAATAACTCATCCAGGTGGCGGGCTCGATCTTCGGGCGAACGCGGCTGATCGGCCTCGTAGGCTTCGCGCCGCCAGCGGCGCACATGTTCCAGCATCTTGCTTTCACGCGGTGGGGTCGGTTCCGTCGTCATAGAGCACCTCCGCTGGGCTGACGATCCGCAGGGGCTTATAGAACCCCTCGAGCAGTGCAATGGCATTGAAGCGCTCGGCACGCCGAAGAGTAGCAATGTGCCTGAAGTTCCAGGACACCAAGGCGTCAAGTTCCTCCGCGAATCCAATGGCCACGTGGCGGGCGTCCTCGGGCTTGGCGGTAGGAACGACTCGTTCGCGGTGGAAGGCCTCGGCCAGACGCATCGCTTTGGCGGTGAGATCGACCGCCGTGGGGCGTATCTCCTGCACGAGTCCGATCAACCTGGCTCGCAGGGGTGGGTCGGCACGGTCGATTTCGTCCAGCACGACTCCCGAGACAAACGGCTCGATTTCGTTACGCCGGCACCGTCCAAAAAACGCCAGCGTGTCGGCCTGGTAGTCAGGGGCATCGTCCGCAAAGGCGAAACTCCACACGCTGGTTTCGACATATATTCGCAGGATTCCCACGGGCCCATTATAGCAAACCTAAGGCGGCTTTCCACGCTCCGAGATTTATGGTGAGGCGTTGCTCGACCCGAGCACTTTCTCGCGCAGGCGGGTGAGGATGCGGGTTTTGGCGATGTAGACGGCGTTGCGGGAAAGGCCCAGGAGCTTGGCCACCTCGCGGGGCGGGCGGTCCTTGCGGGCGTAGAGGTCGAAAGCCTGGTAGGTCAGCGGGTCGACCTCGCGGCGGACCTCGTCGAGGGCCTCCTCGAAGGCGACCTTCTGCCACTCGGCCTCGAAGTCGGCCTCGAATTGCTGGGCGGGGTCGGGATGAGGGTCGATGACCTCGACCGCGTGAGGCGCCGGCCCGGTAATCCCGCGGGGTGTGTCGGGCGGAATCGCGGCGGACGGGATGGCTCGTGGCGCGCGGACCGCTCGGGCCTTTTGAATCTTGTGATAGACGATGCTCTTGAACCAGGGCTTGAAATGCCCTTGTTCGCGCTCGTAACGGTGCTCCCGGAGGGCGTCGATCGCAGCCATCATGACCTCTTGCCTCACGTCGTCGCGGTCCTCCGGTGACAAACCGCAAGCGGCGGCCAGCGCCAGCACCATCTGGCCGTAGCGGGTGACGAACTCAACGCAGGCCGCGGGGATGAACTCCGCGGTGTGACTCGGGTCGGGCATGTCCGGCACCAGGTGCAGCTCGGCCTGCTCACCGTAATTGAACGGCGAGCCCAATGACGAGGCGCGGCACTCCGTCAGCCCCAGGCGCTCTTTGATGTAGGCGAAGCCGTCGCTCTGTCCGACACATATGCGTATGTTCCCAGCACGCCCAGACCAGAGGTTTCCCAATGGGTGTGGTCCCACCCATCACTGAAACCGGCGCGGTGAGACCCGAAACGTCGATCACGTGCAAACCCACTTCAGGACTAAGCTCGGTCCTCCGCGACCCATGACGCCCTCATTCCTGTGATCATCTTCTGCCTGCTGATCTTCGTTCTTTCATCCGCGAGCAGCCAGTACCCGACCAGCCTCTCGATTTCCCCGCGGCACTTCGGATTGAGGAACGCAGCATCGGCGATGCGTTCAAGAGCGTTCAACTGGCAGATGTCTTCGTTCGTGAAAGAGTATCCCACGGTCTTGTTAAGCAGCGAACGGACCAGCAGCGGGAAAGCAATGGTCGCGAGCGTGATGTGCTCGTCAGGATGCCAGCAGAGCGGTTGCTTTGTTGCGAGCACGCCATGGGCAAAGTCGCCCCGTACTCGGTAGAATTCGCGCATCCACTCGCAAACCAGCGGTTGTCCTTCGTCCTTCCACCCGTTCTTGTCGCGCAGCGAGTTAACGGCCTTGAGTTCCCGCTTGCAGCAAAGGGCTTCCATGAACAGGCGCGCCACGTCTTTCCCTTTCGACTTGGCGCCCAGCAAGTGCTCGAAAGCGCTACAGAACAGCACCCACGCGACCTGATAGAGGTTACTAGGGTTGTCCGTGTTGGCTCGATTGAAGCACGTGATGGCGTTCTGCCAGCGCCCCCAGTCACCAGGATCGAGTTTGTTACGATGGTCAATCAATGCTGTCAGTAGCTTCTCGTCGAGCGTGACTTCTCCAACAAGGATATGAACGGGCATCGAGCGGGTCAGTTCGGCAAGAGAAATGCTCGGAAACCATGGATACGCTGGCCGCCGCGTGATTAGGCACCCGCGTGTAGGCTCCCCCTGGAAGCGCTGTGCATACATCTCGAAGCAATCGGCGTTGCAGTAGTTGCCCTGCTCATCGAAGTATCGCCGCTTGGCCAACCCGGCAAATGTCGCCAATTGAACGAGTTCGTGGCTCTGCTGTTGCTCATCATCGGATAAGTCGGCGAGCCAATCCTTGTGCTGGAACTTCACAAGAACCGCGTGTTTGACCGGTAAACCCGAAATCGTCCGGTAGGATCGAAGGATAAGCCGGACCCATGCAGCGGTGAGAGCCTCCAGTCCTGGCATAGGTTCGTCGCGTTGGAACGGAATGAGAACGATATCCCCGAGGCGATATTCCTTGTCGAGATGGCACCAGGGCATGAACTGGAGCGTGGCCATCAGACTCACGAGACAATTAGTGCTTGTTTCCAATCCGATGGGATCTGTTCCCGAACAACGCTTGCTTTGAACACTTTGTTGAGCCGCACTATAGTCAGCACAGCCGTCGAACCGAGAGCTCCTTCGTCCAGCTTGAGAAGTTCGCGAGCCGTCCTGTTGACAGTGGATTTGCCATCGATCTCGGCGATTATGTCCCACCGCCTTAGTCCTGCCTTTCGCGCAGAGGAACCGTGCGCCGTATCCCATACGACAGGGACGAAACTGCTACCGTCGCGAGAGAGAATCAGATATATCAGGTTGATGTATCCAGGCCCAGAGTACAACTCGGCGAGGCGGCGTGCGTTCTTGGGCAGATTTGGCCCGAGGCTCGCCACAACCCACGGAACTGCAATCCCAAAGCGTGGATCGCGCGTTGCGCCCACACTCGAACCCGTCCATATTGCATTGAAGTTCTCTGCGGGGTCGCATAGCTGGATTGAGATTGCTGGAAAATAGCAGCCCTCCACGTACCCGGGGAGCGTCCACGTTGACGCCGTCCAATAACCAGGAAGGTACGTCGTCGCGGTGGAGTTCCCCATCAGAGTCTGACCATAGTTTGAAGTTCCGTAAAACGTCCCGTAGCTTCGGATGATTTCCCCAGGGATGTATTGGGGTACCGTGACCGAGCTCGGAGGCACATACCAAGACTTGAACTCATTTGACGCAGAAGCTACTACGACAACGTCGGGCCGTGCGGGCGCGATCACGGGGGACAGCCCGCGTCCCTCGAGCCATGCTCCAAGCAGGTACAACACCTGTCTTTTCATGAGAGACACTTCCGCGCCCCCAGCGGTCTCCTTCTGCATGGGACACAATGAGAAAGTTTTCAAATCAGACAAGTTAGCGCCAGGATCGCTCACAACATGTGCGGTCGGTGTGCTGACGAATTGGACGTGGCTGAAGTTGTGAGGCGTATCACAGCCGGCGAACGACGCGATACACATGACCGCGAGCACAAGTAGTGATCTGGTGACCGGCAGCGGACTACCAATTCCTCCTACAAGGGACGATGCACTACTCTCGTGACGCATAGCATGGTCTCCGCGGACAACAGGGCACACGAGCCAACGTTGAACAAGGTATCACAGGTCTTTGGTGTGTCAAGGCCGGCGCGATGGGGCGCGTTGCAGACGGAGAGTGGGGCGTCGCACGTGTGTATCGCGAGACGTGCGAAACCGAAGACCGGCCTGCCCCGGGCTTTCTGTGTCTCGGACCTGCCCCCGCGTTCAGCGCGTCTGGTCGGCGTAGTGCGACAACTCGAAGCGGAAATCGCCGACCTTGCCACGCATGAATCGCGTGACCGCGGCGACTCCGCCGAACTCCAGCACATTGGCGGCATCGCCGCGCTTGATCTGTCCGCCGACCACCAGCACGTTGGATGGCTTCACGTCGCGGTGCATCAGGCCCTGAGCATGCAGGTGCTCCAGCCCGCGCAGCACTTGGGCGGTGATGTCCAAGGCCCGGGCCGCCGGCATCGGCGACTCGTGGTCGATCAGGGCGGCGAGGGTCAGCGGACAGTATTCCGGCGCTTCGTCGCGGCCCGCCCCTGGCGCGGCCGTCTTCCCGTCGCGGCCAGGCGAGACGCCAGCCGCTACCGACTCGCCGCGGCCAGGCGGGGCGCCGGCCGCTACCTCGGCTTCGACAGCCCCGTCCGGTGGCGAGGCGGGTACGGCCGGATCGGCCAACTCCATCGCGTAGTAGTAGCACTCCGGCGTCTCGCCGACGTGGTAGATTTGGACGAGACAGGGACGGCCCTTGGACTGCTGCTCGTACTCGCGGATGCCGGTCAGTTAGCGGAGGGGGCTGGGGGCCCCCGTTGGGGGCGTCTTGTGCAACACTTTCACCGCTCGGTGCAGCCCGGTGAGCAGCTCCTCGGCCAGCCAGACCTCGCCGAACGTCCCCCGTCCGATGACCTGGATCAGCCGGTAGTCCGGCACGCTCAGACTTGCCATGTCAGCGTTGACGGACGCGGAGATTGCCATGGCGCGTCTCCCCAGGGGCGGGCCAAGTCGGATCCCGGTCCCAGGCGCAAGCTACCCTCGGCCGCATCAGACCCCGGCGAACACGTGTCCGCTGATTATGCCATCTTGCCGGTGCCGGATGTTTGGCCTAACTCTTGGTGTGAGCGTGGGTTACGTTCATTGCCGGAGGTGGGAGTCGAACCCACACGACCTTGCGGTCACGGGATTTAGAGTCCCGCGCGTCTGCCAGTTCCGCCACTCCGGCCTGCTCTCCTGCTCCCAACTGGAGGTCTGAACCGCTCCGTTCAGCCCTCGCACTTATACTACGG
>JBGPAW010000208.1:0-6688 GCA_041480905.1 Phycisphaerae bacterium | reverse complement strand
CGTCCGTGTTGAAGGAGAAACCCCGTTGAGGGTCCCCCAGTTGCAGCGAATTGACTCCCAGGTCGGCGAGGATCACGTCTACCTCGGAGATGCCCGACTCACCCAGGACCAGCCCCAAATCCGCAAAGTTGCTCCGATGCAGCGTCACCGGGCAACCGCAGTTCGCCAGCCTTTCGGCGGCGATCCGCAACGCCGTCGCGTCCACGTCGAAGCCGTGCAAAGCGCCGCCCGGCCCAACCGCCTGAGCCAGGCGCAAGGCGTGGCCTCCCGCCCCTACCGTGGCATCGACGATCACCTCGCCCGGCCGACTGGCCAGCAGGTCGGCCACCTCCTCCGCCAATACCGGCGTGTGTCCCCAGACTGATTCCGTCACGAGTTCCTGGAGTCTTCCCTTCGGGCCGACACGAAAGCGGGGCCCGTCACCCCTCCCTGGCGACGCAATGACCCCCGCACTCTTAGGCAACCTCGGCCGCGCGGAGGTCCTCCACGTACCGGGAAACCCGAATGTGGGCGTACTGCGCACCCAGACGACGCAGCCGGACGACGCGGTCCTCCAACACCCGGATTTGAGACGCGAGCGACGCCTCCGTATCCGTCGTGGACCGGTCGCCGCGCCATCGCCCGTGCAACTCACGCACCACTCTACGGTGTCTCCCAGCCATGGTGACTTCCTCACGCTTTCGGCTGCCGCGGCATCGACCCGGCGACTCCCTTCACTTCTTCGCCGATGCACCTTCCCGCACGCGAAACGAAATTCATGACCCGGTGGGGCAATCCGCCCGGGAAAGGTCGCCCGCCCGCGCCAACCGTCGGGCGACCTTTCCGGGCCCTTCCCGCGCTCTTGACTCCATGTGCCCCGCAAACTGTTTCCGGGTCAGACGACCGCCGGAGGGTCTTTTTCCTTCCACTCGCTGCCGGCTAGCCGCCAATACTTGTGCAACTCGTGCCAACGATGTTCGTAGGTGACTCGGGCGAATTCCTCGTACTCCGCCGTACGCCACAGATCGATGCGATCGTTGGCCCCCGCCAGGGTGATCTCCTTGCCCAGATGCACCATCGCCAACTGCCTCTCCGGCAGGACCACTCTTCCCTGCGGATCCATCTCCAGGCGGTTCGCTGACGGGTAGAACACCTGCTCGAACGCCAGCGAATCATCCCCGGCAATCCTCTTCTCCTGCAGGGCTCGCGCCCGGGCCTCGAACGTCCCCGGGGGATACAGCGACAGCGTGTGCTTCGTCTCGCCCAAGCTCAGGTAGAACGCCTTGCCGTCAACCTTGGGATCCCGCCCTTTGCGGAACTCCGCCGGAATCTGGATGCGGTTCTTCTCGTCGAGGTTCCGTACAAAGGTACCCGTGAAAATCATGCGATCCGCTGCCGACTGAGTCCCATTTCGCGGGAACCGCCACTTTGGGATTGACCGCCACTTTAGTCCCCATTCGTGGGATTCCAAGAGATAACATACCACCTAGAACCACCGGACGCAAGCACCGGCCAATAAAAAAACTTCCCCGGTCCAAGTGATGTTTGGCACGATCCCGGTAGGGACCCAACCGGTTGCGTCGTCTTCCTGGGATGCCCCTAAATGTATGGAGGCAACGAGAAGCCTCCCCCATCCAGATTAGGGTGAAGACTTCACCGGCCTAGGTGCGTGAGAGGACCTCCGCGTAGAGGTTGAGGTAGGTTTGCAGGCAGCGGTCCAGGCGGAACATCCGCTGCACTTTAGCGGACGCCGCCTGCCCCAGACGTCGTGCCCACTCCGGGTCATCGAGCACTTGCCGCAGCACCTCGGCCAGATGCCCTGCGTCACGCGGTTTGGTCAATAAACCGTCCACCCGGTCGGCGATGATGTCGCGGCAGCCCGCCACGTCGGCGGCGACGCAGGGCAAGCCAGCGGCCATGGCCTCCAAAAGTGCGTTGGGCAGACCCTCGGTGTGGGACGGGAAAACGAAGACATCCGCGCTCTTGAAGAGCGAAGGGACATCTGAACGCGCACCTAACATGAGGATCCGCTCCGCGCAGCCGGATTGCCGAATCTGCGCTTGCACCTGCGGGCGATAGGCGCCCTCGCCGGCCAGCACCAGATGGCACGGTCGCTCGCGGGCGAGGCGCGCAAAAGCGTCGATCAATTCGTCGAGCCCCTTGACCGGATCGAGCCTCCCCGCCCACAGCAGAACGGGGGCGTCGTCGGCGATGCCCAGTTCCCGGCGGTCGATCGGTTTCGCGTTGGCGATCGGGAGGGGATCGACGCCACCCGGAATAAGGCGCAAACGGGAAGGATGAATATGCCCGGCCCGCCGCAGATGATCGGCGACCGACGGCGAGTTGGCGACGATGGTCCGGCACCACCGCTGGGTCCAACGATCGACCCACAGGTGCCAGCGCCGCTCGATCTCGACGGTCTGGATTTCACAGATCAGCCGGCGGGTGGGGAAGCCGCTCAAGACGCATGCCATCCGGCAGGCGAGGTTGGCGTGAAACAAAAACGCATGGACGAGGTCGGGGCGGGTCTCCTCGAAATGATGGGCCAGGCGTTCGAGCACCCGCCAGTCCCGCGGGCCCTGGGCGCCCAGGCCGATGTTGGCGATACCGGCGTCGGTTAAGAGCTGGGACACCGGCCCCACCGAGGCGAGAGAGCAAACGGACACGTCAAGACCCTGCCCCCGGGCGTAGGTCGCCAGACGGAGCAGGTGCAACGGCACGCCGCCCGTCTCGAGATCGGTGATAACATAGAGGACGCGACGGGGGAATGGAGAATGGAGAATAGAGAATGGAGAAGAAGAGACGTAAGAAACCGAACCGACATCAGAGAGTTTGTCGCGCTCCCCTTCTTTTCTCCATTCTCCATTCTCCATTCTGCATTTTTCTCCGCGTGCCCGGTTAACCGTGCCGTGGGGGGTCGCAGTCAGAAATCCATCCGGGTGAACTTCCACAGGGCCAGAAGCACGATGACGGCTTCAAACAGGAGCGACGACCCGATGGAGTAGAACGCGTTGAGGTGAAGCTGCTGCTCCTCCCACCGGCGGCTCCGCTGCATTTGGTCCCGGTCCGTCGCGGTACCGCCGCGCACAACGGATTCCGGGACCATGTCGGTGCTGGTGCCGGCTTGGGCCCATTTGGCCGCCAGGTAAGTCACGTCGGCGGTCTTGGGCGGAATCCAACTGACGACGCGAGCCGCGCGGTACACGGTGCGGTACTGCTGAAGCTCGGGGAAGATCTCGAACCAGGCCGGCACCTGGCGTACCAGCGAGAAGGCCACCCACGCCGCGAGACTCAGCAGAATCGCCGTCACCGCGCTGCGGGTGCGCACCGCCACCAACACCGAAACGCAGTACACGTAACTGAACAGCAACACCAGCAGCGGAATGGAGAGCAGATACCCGGGCACCCACACGCCCCAGCGGAAGCCCATCACCAGAAACGTCAGTCCCACGAGCAGCACCGCTTGCAGCAGGACGAAGACCATGCTGGCCGCATATTTGTACAAGAATAACCTGGGACGGCTGACCGGTTTGGAGAGAACAACGTCCACGGCTCCGCTTTCCATCAGCGCGGGGAACAATCCAGCCGTGGCGATAATCACCAGCGTGACGCCGACCCAACCCAAAGCCAGGTCCATCACCCCATACACGATCAGTCCGGCCAACCGCGTCCGGCCCAGCACGGTCAACGGGGCGTACTCCCCGCTGTCGACTTGGGCCAAGCCGAAGAGCATGCTCACGCGGCCGCCCTCGAAGCTGATGCTGAGCATCGCCAGGGTGATCAGCAGGGTGATCACCACCAGGACCCAGAAGAGTTTCCGGTCTAGGGCATGGCGAAAACTATCGAGGATCAAGGCCCATAGCTGCATAGAGGGTTCCATCCGCAACCCGCGTTTCACCTTCGGTCCGCTGCCTTATGGTCGCGGCCCGGATCGGCGGCCATTCGCCAAGTGCATGATCTCATCGAGCGGCACCCAGGGTCTCCATGAAGACTTCTTCGAGACTGAACCGGTGGGGCACCACCGATTCAATGACCAGGCCCCGACTCCGCAAGAGGTCGATCAGTTCGTTGACCTTGGCGGCGTCATGACCGGCCAAAGTGATCTCCGCGCCGTGGACCTTCCCGCCGCAGCGCTCCACCACCTCCCGCACGGCGGTCAGGTCGCCGGCGGTGGTGATGCGATACTCCACGGTGTGTTCGGTCAGCTCCCGGAGCGTACCTTGTCGCGCGACCAGCCCGTCGATCAGGATGGACACCCGGTCGCACACCATCTCCAGTTCGCTCAGCAGATGCGAATTGAGGAAGATGGTCTTGCCCTGGGCGCGGAGTTCGAGCAGGAGTTCGCGGACGGCCCGCCGGCCGGCGGGGTCCAACCCGTCCGTCGGCTCATCCAACACCAGCAGTTCGGGATCGTTGATCAGGGCTTGGGCCAGCCCGAGCCGCTGCAACATACCTTTGGAGTAATCGCCGACGCGCGTCTTGGCCCAGTTGGTCATGGCCACCCGTTCGAGCCACGCCGCGGCGCGTGGACGGCGAACGGCGCGGGGCACTTTGGCCAACGCCCCATAATAGTCGAGCACCTGTTCCCCGGTGAGGTACCCCGGAAACCGGTGGTTCTCCGGCAGGTAACCCGTCACGGCCAGTTTCTTGCGATTGCCCAGCGGGCGACCCAGGATGGTGCCGATCAAACGGTCCGGCCGGACCACCGTCATCATAATTTTGACCAAGGTGCTCTTGCCCGCCCCGTTGGGACCAAGCAACCCGAAGATCTCCCCGCGCCGGACCTGCACGTTCACACCGCGCAGGGCGTGGATTTTCTTGCGGTAGGTCTTGTGCACATCCACCAGATCGACCGCCAAGTTGGTCAACTCCGTGACTTGAACCATGCGGGCCCTCGTTCTCGGATCAAGGTGTCGGCCACCTGCTCCGGCGACGAATCCGGCTGCAAGTCGATCCACTTCGTCTGCCGAAAGCGCTGGAACCACGTCCGCTGCGCCTTGGCCAACCGCCGGGTGTTGATTTTGATCTTTTCCACCGCCTCCGCAAGGGAAACCCCGCCGGAAAGATGCTCGATGACCTCCGCGTAGCCGACGGCTTGGCGAGCGGTGCGGCTCGGGGGGCAATCCTCGGCCAGCAGGGCCCGCACCTCCTCCACCAGGCCGGCGTCGATCATGCGTTTGACCCGCAGATTGGTGCGCTGGTTCTGGTCTTCCCGCGAGCGGCGCAGGCCGATGAACTCGCAGACATGGACCGGACGCTGGGAGTTCCATTGGGTTTGCAGGGCGCTGATCGGTTGGCCGGTGAGTTGGTACACTTCTAACGCCCGCACGATGCGCCGCAAATCGTTGGGATGAATGCGCTCTGCGGCAACCGGGTCCGCCGCCCGCAACTCCGCGTGGAGACCGGCGGAACCGATTTGCGCCGCCCGGGCTTTGAGCCGCGCGCGGATCGCGGCATCCGCCGAGGGACCCTCGAACAAGCCTTCGCTTATTCCTTTGATGTACAGAGCGGTCCCGCCGACGGCCAGAACAGGTCGGCCGCGTGCGCGGATGGCGGGGATGACTTGGTCCGCCAGCGCCACGAACCGTGCGACGGAGAACTCCTCCGAAGGTTCCGCCACGTCGATCAAGTGATGCGGGATGCGGGCGCGCAGGGCGGCGGAGGGCTTGGCGGTGCCGATGTCCATCCGCCGATAGATTTTCATCGAGTCGACGCTGACGATCTCCGCGTCGAGCCGTTCCGCCAGGGCCCGGCCGAACGCGCCCTTCCCACAACCGGTACACCCAAAGATGAACGTAACCGGAATGGGCATCGAGCTCATCTTGCCGCCGGTGGACGGCGTTCGCAACCGGGCCCGGCCGGAATGACTCACCACAGACCACGCCGAGGTTGCACACAGAGAGAAAGTGCCTCATGTATTTGCCGTCTTTCCCCCATCGGCACCCTGTGCTTGCCATCCCCGGGATTCGTCAGATAATGACTCCCCCTGTCGCCCGGGTCGCAGACCCCGCTGCGCACGCGAGTGTTGCGGTGCGTGCTTGGTGGAGAGGTGTCCGAGTGGCTGAAGGAGCCGCATTCGAAATGCGGTCTGCGGGCAACCGTAGCGGGGGTTCGAATCCCTCCCTCTCCGTTCGGCGCAGGGGGCGTCCCGTAAACCATTGCAGCGCAGGGCCTTACGGGACGCCTTTCGTTTGGCACAGTCGACTGTGCCAAAAACTGTGCCAAACGAACCCCCTTCTGGCACCGCATCAGCCGTTGCGGTGCGGGTCGATCGGAGAGTTGGAAGAGGGATTCGTGTCAGCATCAAATCCTCAGCAATTCTCACCAACAGTTTGCCCGCCTGGGGGCGACTCCGGTAAATCAGGCGACCCCTCGACCGCTCCGTCGCGCTCGAGGTCGCCCACGAAATCCACTTTCTGAATCTGAGCTTGCGCCTTCGCATTGTGCACGTGATAATAGTGCCGCACCATGGCGCTATCGCGGTGCTCCAGCCATTGCATTAACAGGGCTTGGGGAACACCCGCGTTCGCAGCGGTGCTGCAGAAGTAGTGGCGAAAGCTGTGCAACCGGCCGTCGCGGAAGCCCGTCTGGCCCGGAGCCGTCGGAAAGCGATCCCGGAGAGGTTCGAGGACCTCCCGCCGCAGGAGTGTTCGGACGGTGTCGGCTTTGAGGGCTCCACCGCGCGGCCCGCAGAACACGTGGTGAACGG
>JBGPAW010000207.1:0-6714 GCA_041480905.1 Phycisphaerae bacterium | reverse complement strand
TCACTCGGCTGCGCGACCGCCTTTGGGAAGGGCTGAGCGGTCGGTTGGACAACATTTTCCTGAACGGCCATCCGACCGAGCGGCTGCCTAACACCGCCAATATCAGCTTCCTGTACGTCGAGGGGGAGAGCCTGATGATGGGCTTCAGCGACATGGCCGTCAGCAGCGGGAGCGCCTGCACCAGCGCGTCGTTGGAGCCGAGTTATGTGTTGCGGGCCTTGGGGTTAGGGGATGACCTGGCGCACAGTTCGATCCGTTTCTCGTTGGGGCGGTTCAACACCGCCGAGGACGTTGAGTACGCGATTGAACGGGTGAGCGAAACGGTGCTCCGCCTGCGGGAGATGAGTCCGCTGTACGAGATGGTTCAGGAGGGGGTGGACCTGTCCAAGGTCGAGTGGGCGGCGCATTAGAAGGCAACAGGCCGCAGGCCAAGAAGGCCCGGCGGCCGATAAGGAGTCGAGCAAAATGGCCTATAGCGACAAAGTCGTGGACCATTACCACCACCCACGCAACGTGGGTTCACTGGACCGGAGCAGTGAATACGTGGGGACCGGCGTGGTCGGGGCGCCCGAGTGCGGCGACGTGATGAAGCTGCAAATCCAGGTGGACGAGAACAACCGCATCGTCGATGCCAAGTTTAAGACCTTCGGGTGCGGCAGCGCCATCGCCAGCAGTTCGCTGGCCACCGAGTGGGTCAAAGGGCGGACGTTGGACGAGGCCCTGCGGATCAAGAATACCGAAATCGTGAGAGAGCTGTCCCTGCCGCCAGTGAAGATCCATTGCAGCGTACTGGCGGAGGACGCCATTCGAGCGGCGATCCACGATCTGAAAAACAAGCAAGAGGCGAAGCGGGAAGAGGAAGCGGGCGCTTGCTCGACCGCGGTGGCGCTCTCTTAGCGCGATACGGGGGTGGACCACAAGCTGTAGCGTGCGGAAGAGCGCCGCTCTTTCGCCGGGGCCGGAGTGCTACAGCTTGCAGAACAGGGCCGGAGAGGACGAGGACTTGGGGGCCGGGAAGTCCGCGGGGCGACTTCCCGCTCCCTCTCCTCGTCGGTGCCGGCCGTTGTGGTTATGATGGGTGGCCGGAGGAATCGTGGCGAGTTAGGAGTTTCGCTTTCATGGCCATCACGTTGACGGAAAGAGCGGCGCGCGAGGTGCTGACCATTATCGGGCAGCAGCAGGACAAGGTGCCCGAGGTCCAGCGCAAGCCGATGTACCTGCGGGTCGGCGTCAAAGGCGGCGGGTGCAGCGGGTTCAGCTATACGCTGGACCTGACCGAAGTCGCCACCGAAAACGACGAACGGAGCCCTCAACAGGGCGTGGAGGTCATCTGCGACCCGAAGAGCTATCTGTACCTCAACGGCACCACGGTGGATTTCAAGGACGAGTTGACCGGGCGGGGCTTCGCCTTCAGCAACCCCAACGCCACCGCCTCGTGCGGGTGCGGAAGCAGCTTCTCGGCGTAGGAGGTCGGGGCACTTAGATCCGAGCGGATGGAGCCGCGAGGTCTATCCAGCGCTTGCTCGCCTTTTCGACCACATCGACCTCGTCCATGCCAAGCTGCCTGACCTTTTGAGACACACCCGTATCCAGGGTGGGTCGATCGGTCCGAGTTACCGTAACCGTTGAAGTTCGCCGAATAGCCCAGGGACCGCTGGGTATGGTAAGCTCGTGGGATGAGCGGACTCACCCTTGAGCCGTGGGCATGTCTGGCGGTGGAAACCTCCGGGCGCCTCGGGAGCGTCGCGTTGGGACGCGGCGATGAGATTAAGGAGGCGATGACCTTCTCCGCCGCTCGCCGACACGCGGTCGAATTACTCCCGATCGTCGAGGCTATCTGTCGCAAGCATGGGGTTCGACCGGCGGACATCGGGGAAGTCTACGTCTCCGGCGGGCCAGGCAGCTTCACCGGGCTGCGGATCGGGATCACCTTCGCCAAGGTCCTGACCCTCGGGGGCCGGACACGCGTCGTCCGCGTGCCCACGTTGGACGTGATCGCCCAGAACGCCCTGACGCTGGAACATCCGCCGGCGCACCTGGCGGTGGTGCTGGATGCCAAGCGCGGGCGGGTTTATGCCGCCGTCTTCGAGCTGGTCGGGCCGGGCCGGTCAGCCTATCAGTGCACCAGCGCGCCGGCGGAGGTCGAGCCGGCGGATTTTCTGACTCGGATGCCGCCGGGCAGCGCCGTGGTGGGGGAGGGCATCGCCTACCATCGCGCGGCAGTCGAGAGCAGCGGGCTGGTCATTCTTCCCGAGGCCTGCAATCCGGCCCGAGCCGAGGAGGTGTACCGGCTGGGGCGGCGAAGGGCCGCCGCCAACCAGTACGACGACCCCACCACCCTGACGCCCATCTACATCCGCCGGCCGGAAGCGGAGGAGGTCTACGAACGAACGCAGCAGACAACTCCTCCCTGACGCGGACTCTACTTCAGTCTCGTCTTGTCTCCTTGGTCGAGGGAGGCTATGATACTCGTATGGTCATCATTCGGGGGAGATTGATTGATCCTTGGCACGTCGAGCTCAGCGAAGCCGTGCCCCCGGGGCAGGAGGCCATTCAAGTTAGCCTCGTCGGTCCAGATCGACTCGAAGATTTCGAGCTTGGTCTTCTCACCCGCAACCCCACCTTTGATTTTCTCCGCATCGAGCCGGACCTCTATGAGTAATCCCCAACCCGGTGACGTTGTTCTGATAAGCGTGCCCTTCACCGACCTGTCGCAAAGCAAGAAACGCCCGGCGTGGAGACCGGCCGCAACTGGAAAACACGACCTTGCCCGAACGGCCGGGCCTACGGGCCGACGAGACGGCTCTCGAACGCCGCGAGGTCGGCCAGATCGACGTCACGATCGGCGTCGAAACGCATCATTTCACACCCGGCGGCGGACACGCCGTTCGCGCCCGTGAAGCACGTCTGGAATGCGGCGAAGTCCCGCAGGTCCACGTCACCGTCGCAGTCCGCGTCACCGAAGGCACAGACGATGGTAAACTTGGTTACGGCATTACCCAAGGCCACCCCGTCTCCCGAAGGCAGCGAGGCGGGATCAAACGGGTCGGCGATCTCGCCGTCGAGGCGCTGCCCGCTGTTGACCGCCGTGAGGGCGTCGCTCACCGTCAGCGTGTAGGTATCCGGTAGAAAAGGTCCCGAGGCAGTCAGCGTCGTGGTGTTGGTGCCGCTGTTATAGGCGAACGTGACGGTCTGCGTTCCGGTTGTGTCGCCCACCAGCGTGTAATGGGCGGCCAGGCTGTTAACATTCGTATGGAAGGCGACGGTCACGGCCGTCGTACCCGCCGCCTGTTCACGAACCGCACCCGGGGCGGGGGAGGTCTCGACGATCTTCGGCGGTCCGGGGCTGTAGGTCACCGGGGTCGCCCCGGTGCGCAGAACCCACTCATCCGGGTCAAATTGCACGGAGGTCGCCGGCGCGGGCAGGGGGACCACGAAATGTTCGGGGTCGTGGTCGTTGAAGACCACGTAGGTCGTCCCATTCACGATGATGTCGATGGGCATGGTGAAGCGCTGGTAGGAAGCGCTCTGGGTCTGATCAATAAAGAGCAGAAGGTAGTTTCGGCCGTTAACCAGCGTGCTTTGCCATCCCCAATTGTAGGTGGGGGCACGCTCGCCGTAGATCCACTCCTGGAAGAACCAGTTGAGGTCGCCGCCGGGATAGAAGTCCTCGCAGACCGCCCGAAAGTCCTCGGTGGCGGCGGCGCCGTAGGCGAAGGCGGCCCGATAGGCGGCCAACGCGTCGAAGAAATCGTCGTTGCCCAGCACGTGACGCAGCATGTGCAACACCCAACTGCCTTTGTTATAGGAGGTGTTGGTGTCAAAGATTGCGTACATGTCGGCGGTCTCGGCATCGGTCACGTAGACGCTGCCCGCGCCGGTGTACTTGCGGCTGGCCAGGTAGCTCTTCAGGGCGGGCAGGCCGCTGCCGCCCGGCTTGAACTCCTCCCAGAGGCCGGCGCCATAAGTGGCGAAGCCCTCGTTCAGCCAGATGTGGTTCCAGGTCTTGCAGGTGATCAGGTCGCCCCACCACTGGTGGGCCAGCTCGTGGGCGTTGACGCTCTCATCGAAAGTGCCCAGGCCGGTTATGGTCTGGTGCTCCATGCCGCCGCCGAAGTTAAAGTTGTACAGGCCGTACTTCTCGTCCACGAATGGATATTCGCCAAACAAGTTGGCATAGACCGGTAGCATGCCCATAACTTTTTCCCACGCCGTCCGGTTGGCGGGGGTGTCGTTGCCGGGATAGATGTAGAACTGCACCGGCATGGAGCCGCCGGGGTAGGTGTAGGTCTGCGTCCAGGTGTTGTAATTGGTGGCGGCGAAGCTGACCAGATAGGTCACGATGGGATAATCCGTTGCCCAATGATAGCGCTGGCGATTGCCCGAGAGCGTCTCCACGCTGAGCAGGGTGCCGTTGGAGGGCACTACGTAGTTGTTCGGGGCGGTGATGTTGAACTCCAGAGTCGCCTTGTCGGAGTTGTCCCCCGGTACGAAGGTGTCGCCGTCCTTCGCCGGCCACCAGGTGTAGGCGTAGTAGGCCTCGCTCAGCGTGGCGACCACCGGGGTGCCATACTGGGTGTCCACCTCGATGGATCCGAATCCGCGCGAAACCGAATTGCCGGTGTAGGCGATGGTCAGGGTGAAGACTTCATCCATGCCGTAGGCCCGATCGAGGGTGGCCTTGCGGGTGGTCGTGCTGAGCGTGCTCACCGTGACCGGCGTGGAGCCGTTCACCAAGGCGCTGGTGATGGTGTACTGGTTGCGGAGGCGGAAGGTGAACTCGGTCAGCGCCGCCGTCTTGCTCTGAATGGTCATGCCGTTGGTGCCGGTGATGGTGCAGGTATCGTTGGCGGTGTCGAGATTGGAAATCTCGAGGTCCAGCGCGTAGTGCAGGACGTCGGTCTCGGTCATGGCTTCGCGCAGGCCCTGGTCTCCGCCCTCAACCTGTTCCGCCAGATAGCGCAGGGCCAGCGCTTGGGCCTTGCCGCATCCGAGAATGGGATAGCGGGCATCCCCCGGGCGGTCCGGTTCGTCCGCCCCAGCGCGAACCTCGCTCCCTCCCAAGGCCAGCCCCAACGTTACGGCCGTCACCAGCTTCCGAATACGCCTCTTGCCCGATTCGTGGCCCACGAGTTTTCTCCCGAACCGTCCCCGGGTGGGACCTCTTCTTCCCCCAAAGCGCGCCGCCGACTCCAGTCCCTCCTTGACGCGAAGTGTCAAGGGTCTGCGCGGTGGATACATGCCTGAGCTCCGCTCCACTCTGTTTCGCTACGCTCAAGCATGGCACTCTGCCATCTTATGATAATACGTTCTGGCAAGTAAAGGCGATTTTCTTCGCCGCAAGAAGGCACAATGGATAATGTAAAGCCAGAGGAAGATCGATTAGCATACCGCCGTGTTGGGTCGGAAAACAGGGGAACGATGCGAGGCTACACGTGCCGCCGCCGGCGCCGAATGAGAAGACGCACCGCACCGCCCATCGCCCTCCCGTGCCCCTGCGGTGGCCCGCGCTGGGACTGATCGGCGGCATCGTCTTCGATGGCCGGTTTGGGGCCGGAGCCGCTCCCTACCTGGTCGGGCTGCTCGTGGGGGTCATCCTGCTGATCTGGCCTTTCACGCGGCGAGAGTGTATCCAAGTTACTGTCGTGCTGCTGGCCTTCTGCATCGGCGGGTGGTCGCATGCCGGACAACTCCGGCGCCTGCCCGCCGATCATATTCTGCGCTACACCCAGGACGTGCCGGTCGCGGCGCGAATCACCGGAACTGTGGCGACCCCACCGCGCCTGTCCCAGAAACAACGGCACCTCTTCTCCCGTTGGTGGCCCGGCGCCGGGCGCACGGCTTTTCTCCTGGACGTCGACGGGGTCGAGACGGTGCGAGGGCCGACCGCCGCCACCGGCGTCGTGAAGGTCTCCATCAAGGAGCCGGTTCTGACGTTGGCGGTGGGGGACCGCGTCGAGTTGTTCGGGTTGTGCTACCGATCCCGCCCACCGGACAACCCCGGGCAATTCGATTGGGCCGCTTACGACCGCGAACGCGGCGTCTTTGTCGGCCTTACCTGCGACCACCGCGAGTGCGTGAAGAGAATCGCCGGTGCCGAGCGCACCGTGATAACGCTATGGGACCGCTTACGGCAACGGACGCGCGCCCTCCTGCTGGACGACATGCTCGCCGCGGGCGGTCCCGAAGCCACGCTGCTGGACACCCTGGTGCTGGGGTCCCGCAGCGCCATCGACCCGAGGCTCAACGAAGCCTTCATCCGCATCGGTTGCTCTCATTATCTCGCGGTAAGCGGCTCGAACATCGGGATGATCGCCGTGTTCGTCTATTTCGTCGGGCGCGGTATGGGTGTCTCCGGGCGCGGATGCGCCGGCGCGGTCGTCGTATTCAGCGTGCTCTATTGCCTGATCGCCGATCCCCGGCCTCCGATTGTCCGGGCCACCATCATGAGCCTGGCGGTCTGCGCCGGGCTGCTGCTCGGCCGACGGCATAACACGCTGAACGGATTGTCGCTGGCCGCCGTCGCCATTCTCGTCGTCCGGCCGACCCAGTTCCACGCCCTGGACTTTCAGCTTTCCTTTTCCGCGATATGGGCGCTGGTGTACGTGACCCCCTGGCTGATGGGCATTCCCCGCCGCCTGAGGCCATCCGTGGTAGGCCCGCCGGCAGAGGACGACGCCGATCTGTTCGTCGAGCCTCCAGCACGAACAGCCG
>JBGPAW010000206.1:0-6727 GCA_041480905.1 Phycisphaerae bacterium | reverse complement strand
CAATCGGCGACTACACCGATTTCTACTCGTCCAGGCACCATGCCGCCAACGTCGGCAGGATGTGGCGAAGCCCCGAGCAACCCCTGCCGTCGAACTATCTGTGGATGCCTCTGGCCTATCATGGCCGGGCCGGATCCGTGGTGCTCAGCGGGACGGACCTCCGCCGCCCGTGCGGTCAGCTCAATACCGGCCACGCCGGCCAACCCACGTTCGGCCCCAGCCAAAAGGTGGACTTCGAGCTGGAGATGGGGTTCTTCATCGGCCCCGCAAGCCCGCTGGGAGAACCGATCCCCATCGCGCGGGCCCGCGAGCACATCTTCGGCCTGGTCCTGCTCAATGATTGGAGCGCACGGGACATCCAGAGATGGGAGTACGTGCCGCTCGGACCGTTCCTGGGCAAGAACTTCGGCACGTCGATCTCGCCGTACGTGGTGACCCTCGAGGCCCTGGAACCCTTCCGCTGCGCGGGGCCTGAGCAAGAACCCGCGCCGCTGCCGTACCTGCGCGAGGCCGGTCCTTCGTCCTACGACATTCACCTGGAGGTCTGCCTGCAAAGCGAGACGATGAGTGCCGAGCACGTGATCTGCCGCTCGAATTTCAAGCACCTGTATTGGAGCATAGGCCAGCAACTGGCCCACCATACCGTCAACGGCTGCAACATGCGTCCGGGCGACCTGCTGGCCTCCGGCACGATCAGCGGCCCGACCCCGGACTCGCGCGGCAGCATGCTCGAATTGATCTGTGACGGCGCCCAGCCGCTCCCCTTGCCCGGCGGCGAGCAACGCCGCTTCCTCCAGGACGGCGACTACGTGACCATAACCGGCTGGTGTCAGGGCGCCGGTTACCGGGTGGGCTTCGGCGAAGTCACCGGCCGCGTGCTGCCGGCCCGCAGGTGATCGGTGTCCTTTCGGCAGGCGTGCGTAGTCGTGGGCGGTGCGTGTCCCCATTTCGCGCAAGGCCCTGCTGGACCTGCCGGGCATGTGGATGGATCGGGTTCGCCAGCACCGTCCGCCTGGATAAGTTGATCCTGGATCTCGACAGTTCGGTGAGCCAGTCTACGGACGCCAGGAAGGCTCGGCGCAGCAATGGCCTTCCGCCGCGCCGCCTTCGGCGCCGGTCGGAAGGCCGGATTATGCCGAAACCTTCATGCTCTCGTAGAGAAACTCCGGGGCTAAGTCGGCTCCGTTCTCCCAAACAATGGTCTCCAATTCCGGGTCAACTCTGAAGGATTTGAACGCCTTTAGATCTCTCAGTGGCTCAAAGACTTCTCCTTCCAGTTCCCCCGAGAGGTCCACTTCACCCTCGGCCCCATCATTGAAGCGGACCCAGATCACGTAATCGCGGACATATCTTGCTTCTCTTACGTGAAGGATCATGCTTTTACTCCAACGGTTCGTCGCCGTACTTGGCATGAAAGTGCGGTGGGGCATGCTCGCGCCAAAACATGAAGATCACAATCCCGAAGAACCGGCTTATGATAGGCATCTCTATGTCTCCTATTCTTCGGGCATATCACTGCGGTTGAGCGGCGGCGCCGGTGCTCGCCGGACGGCGAGCACCAAGCGGGTGTGTGCGCCTGCTCCGTGCCCACCGGGCCGCCGAGAGGCACCGTCCGCTCCAACCGCTTGTTGGGGGGTCCCTCACTTCCAGATTTCCTTCATTAGCACCTGGAAGTAGAACCACACGTTGTCTTCAGATCCCTTCTTGAGGCGCTTGTAGACCTTGGCGGGCGGAAAGACCCGGTTTTCACCTTTGCGTAAGCAGATCGTGCTCTCGCCGGGAACTATCTCGGTGTCGAGGGTCCACTCGCCACCGGCAGTTCGGCGCAGAACCTCCCCGATGTATCCGCCGTACAGCTTGCACATGGTGGAGACATCTTCGGCCGAGGGTTCCTTGCTGAAGAGCCGCGCGAAAAAGCCCCTTGGCATAGCGGCGTACAGCTCCTCGAGGATCCCCTCCACGTGTTGGATGCTGTCTGGAGAGTAATCGAGGGTCACGCCCGACAACGTCCTTGCATGCTCAACAGCATCCTCGGCATATGCCACCATCATGTCGTGGACGGTCGGCTTACTTCCCATGCGGCCTCCCTCCGTTCACCCAACGGGGCAGAGGAGTTTGACCGCTCCTTCACCACGGGTTCCGCCCGGACCCTTCGCGCCGCGAAAGGGCCAGGCTCCACCCGTGGCTACGGTCGTGGGCCCCTGCCGGGGCCGGGGCAGGCGTGTGCAAGACATTCTGCGTTTCTACTTACAAATCCCCCGGCTTTAGCCCGGTCCGCTTGGCGATTCGCCTGAGCATGCGCGGACCGATTTCGTCTCCATCGTGAAATGCGAACATACAGTCTGCCCAGCCTGGGCGGCACAGGACCCGGTGGGATCCTTTGGCCTCGCGTTTGATGCACCATCCGCACCGCAGAAGGGCGGCCAGCACCTGCCGAGCTTTGGTAGAAGGCCAGTCGCTCATGCAGGAGCCGCGAAGAGGTCGTCGAGTTCCGGAATAGCTTCGCCATGGTCAAGGCGATCGGCTATCACGCGCAAGGCAAGGGATTGGACTTTCGCGATGGCCTCTTCACGAGTCTGCCCGTATACCATGGCCCCCGGGACATCGGGCACCTCGGCAATCCAGCGGCCATCGTCTTCACGCTCGATCTCGATCTTCATGGCCTCGTCCTCGCGAGAAAGTATACCCCCGCTCCTGCTCCCTTGGCAAGAAGCTTGATCGCGACCTGAAAGAGCCGTCCTCAATTTCTCACGACGCCTGGCTCGGTGGGGTAAAAAATCGGGTCCGGCGGTAGAATCTGGGCAATCGGAACCTCGGACCGGCGTTTGGCCTGACGGCGACGCGGGGGCAAGGCGGCAAAGGGCGGAACCATGGACCACGCCTGCAAAGGCGACGCGCTCATCGGAGGGGAGGTGGAGCGCTGGGCGTCGATCATCGAGCGGGCCCGGCGATTCGATCCGGCCGCTTACGACGAGCTGGTGGACGCGTACGGACCGCGGTTGTTCGGTTTCTTCTATCGGCTCAGCGGCAGCCGAGAGGATGCCGAGGACCTGCTGCAGGAGGTGTTTCTGCGGGTGGTCCGCAGGCTGCCGGAGTACGTCCATAAGGGTCGCTTCGAGGGGTGGTTGTTTCGCATCGCGGCCAACCTCGGTCGCGACCGCATCCGGCGTGTCCGCCGCGCCCCGACGATGCGCTCCCTCTCCGGGGGCAAGGACGAGGAGGAAGACCCGGAGGAACGGAATGCCGGGGACGGTTCCGACGGGCGCGAGAACGGCCCCGACCAGGCTTTGATCCGGCGCGAGCAGCTCGACCGCATGCAACGGGCGTTGGAACAACTGCCCGCGCCGGAGCGCGAGGTGATCATGTTGCGGCACTACTCGGCCTTGAGCTTCGCCGAGATCGCCGAAGTGATGGGAACGCCGCTGGGCACCGCTTTGGCGCGGGCCCATCGGGGGTTGGCCAAGCTTCGCCGTCTGATGGAGATCAACGGATGACCGTTAACGCCGACATGCAGGCCGACATCGAACGCGAGGAAACGTGGCTTCGCCAGACGCTGCCCGCGGACCCGCCGGCCCCATTGGAGCGGGTCAAACTCCGGGTGCGCATCGAGGTTCACCAAGTGTGGGTCGAGCGCCACTTCCCGGCCGATCCGTTGCCCGCCGACCTGGGCTCCGTGAAGCGGGTCGCTCGGGCGGAGGCCGAAGGCGGGGCGGCGACGACGCGTGCTGGAGGCCGGCGCTGGCGATCGGCCCGCTGGATGGTCGGTTGGGCGGCGGTGGCGGCCGCGGTGGGTTTCACCGTCGGACTTTCGGTTTTCCGGTTCCCGCGATCGACTCCGAACGGCGCTGCTCTCGCGGTGCGGCTCGATGACTGGGTCGAGGCGGTGACCTTGGATGAGCCGGCAGTGGAGGATCCCTCCGCGGATTGGGCTTCTCTGGAGGACGGCATTGCGTCCTTGGAAATGAGTTTGGGTATGAACGGATCAAGCACCGGGGTCCAGCAGGAGCTGGACGACCTGGACGACGAAATCGAAGTTCTTTTGACCGAGATGGGATAACGACCATGTTGCGAAGAACGACATTCTGTTGGACGACCGGCTTGGTGTGCGTGCTGGGCCTGGGGTTGCCGTCCTCGACTTACGGCGATGACCCGAAACCTCCGCCCCGCGAACCACCGCCCCCGACCATCGACGACGAGCGGACGCCCGGTCCCGAAGAGGGCCCCGGCTCCATGCCACCGCCGGAACTGCGCGAACCGCTCCCAGAAGCGGGGGAGCGGTTTGAGGGTCAACGCCCGCCCGAACGCCGCTTGTTCGGCCGGCAGCACGCGCGTCCCACCTACGAGAGCCTGCCCGAGGAGGAGCAGTTCCGCTTGGACGAGTTCATCCAGAAGTATTTTCCGGAGTTGTTTGAAGAATTGACCCGCCTGGACAAAGAAAAACCGGCGGTGTTCAGCGCCACGGTGAACCGAGTGCTCCCGGAAATGCTGCGGCTGATGCGGGTCGAGCATGAGGATCCCGAGACCTTTCCACTCCAAGTAGAGGAGGTGCGTATCTCCACGCGAATCCGGGCGCTGGCCCGCCGGATATCCCGGGACCGGGAGCAGGACCGTGGGGAAAACCGCGTGCCCGAGCTACGGCAGCTTCTGGAGCACCGTTTCGACCTGCGGCAGCAAATTCACCGCATCGAGGTGGAGCGACTGGCCCGGCGTCTGACGGAAGCCCGCGAGCGGCTGGACCGCACCGCAGCCGACAAAGAAGAGATCATCGCCCACGAATTGGAGGAAATCCTCGCGCCGCCCCATCCTGGCAAGGAGTCGCCTCCACCGCCGCGGAAGCCTGCACCGCCGCGCGAGGAAAACCCATAGCGAGGATTACTCACGACGCGAGTTTCGTCTCGGCGAGCCGGGACTCAGCCGGCCCTACGGTCGTCGGCAGAAGAGGAAGAGCAGAGGCTTTTCCAGACGAGCACGCCATGCCCGCTCGTTGTGGTCCGCGCCGGTATCCTCGAAGTGCGACAAGTCTTCGGCGTCCTTCCAGCCGGTCTCGCGCAGGAGAGTGACCATCCGCCGCGTCGCCGGAGCGCCGTCCTGCCCCCGGCCGCCGGTACCGCTGTCCACGTATAGACGCACCGGCACCCTGCCAATCTTCCTGACCAGATTGGCGTAGCGCTGCTCGCTCCCCTCTTCGAATCCAAACGCCGGCGAGAGACATGCCGCCATCCCGAACGTGTCGGGGTTCAGCAGGGCCGCTTGCAGCGAGATGACGCCGCCCAGGCTGGAACCCATCAGCGCGGTGTGCGGGGCCTCGGGCAGCGTCCGATACCTGTGGTCGATCAACGGTTTCACGTCGCGTTTGAGGAATTGAATGTAGGGGTGGTCCGGGGAGAGCACATCCTTGCCCGGTCCGTATTCTTTCATTCGATCCGGGGTGTTGGCAATGCCCACGGCGATGAACGGCTCGACCTTGCCCTCCTCGATCAACCGGTCGGCGGTCAGATTGACGCACCAACCGCCGTGACCGAAGGGCTCCACCGGATCGTCCCAGCAATTCTGCCCGTCGTGCAGGTACAGCACCGGATAGCGCCGTTCCCGTTGCCGGTCGTACCCCGGCGGGAGGTAGACGTAGACGTCGCGTGGTCGAAGCTCGCCCGAAGACGCTTTGAGATCGCGGATCACCTCGATACGCCCGCGCCGGTCGGACGGCTCAACCGCCAGCGCCGCCGGCCGGCCCGACCGGCTGGTCAGGCTCCAGGCGTGGGGATCGATGACGGTCTCGCTCCGTCCGTCACGCACCACCTCCAAGGTGTAGGCCAGACGTTCGGGCAGCTTCGCTCTTTGCAGGCTGACCGCGAACACCGGCTGCCCGTCCGCCAGGCGGTGCAGGGCGTATCCGGTCCGCGCGCCGTATCCGGCGAGCAGAACGGAGACCTCGGAGGCCTTCCCGTCCGCGTACACGAACGTCAGCGCCGCATCGGTGAACAACGGCATGGGATGCTCGGCGAACCACCTCTCCAGAAGCCGGACTGCATCTGCTGCGGTCTGGTTGGCCAGCGACTCGATCAGCCGCTTAACCGACTCGGGAGGTTCGACTTCACCGGCCATCTCCACCGGCTCCGGAGGAGGGACGCCCTGGGCGGGTTCGCTCGACGGGGCGAGGCCCAGGAACAGGATCGCGTTCTGGTACCCCGGCGTCCGGTGGGGATTGTCCGGGTCGGTGGTCCAGGTTTCGCCGTCGAGCACGAACTTGTATTCGTGGCGGCCTTTGCCCAAAATCAGGCTGGTGCGGAACACACGCTCTTCGTCCGGCCCCTCCATGACCTGGGCTCGCGGGTCCCAACCGTTGAACGTTCCTGCTAAATGGACGGTCCGAGTTCCGGTGGGGGCTTGGAACGTGAAGACCACGCGGTACTGGTTTCCGCCCAGGTCCAAGACCGAAGTCGCGGCGGCGGCCGGCGGACCGCTCGTCAGAACGGTGACCAGTATGACCCACCCCCAGAAAACCGGAGATTGCTCTGTGGCCATCGCGTTTACTCACGCGCCGGCGAGGACGCCGGCCGCTACGGAACGCTGACATCATATCACAACCCGGACGGCATATTTCAGCAATAGTGGATTTTCTCCTGCGGTTGGGTCTGGCCATTTCTGTTGGCGCCCTGGAAGAATTCGCGCCCCACTTCAATGGCGCGCAGCGCGCGGAGGGAGGATACTCCTGACATGAGGCGCTATT
>JBGPAW010000205.1:0-6760 GCA_041480905.1 Phycisphaerae bacterium | reverse complement strand
TGCTCGTAGCCGGTCTGGAAGGCAAAACCCGCATCCGCATCGCGGCGGCGGGCTGATCTCGTTCGACCGGCCCTGCGCCGGTCCGGCTCATTCACCGCGGAGTACGCTTAGATCGCAGAGATAGGATAGGGAAGACGGTGGCGTCGAAGGGATAGGGTCGCGCCATCCGAACCGCGACCGTGAGAGCTTGGGAAAAAATCCAACACGGAGGCAATGGAGCCGCGTTGCCAGCACTGAAAACGGAGGCATTCGGCCCGTCACCGCGATTTTTTCCCAAGCTCGTGAGGGAGCGGTTTCCGATAAGGTCGGCACCGCTTCCTGACCCTTGACATCAAATGTCAAGGGCTGACGGGCGCGGTTCGGAAAAGGCGCTTCTCACACACGCTCTAACACTCTGCGTGCTCTGCGGTGTGAATGTTCGTAAGTGGAGGTCATCTATGAGCATCCTGTTGGAAAGCCCGGATTTCAGCCCCGGCGGCGCCATCCCGAGCCGGTTCACGGCCGACGGGCGGAACCTGTCCCCGGGCCTGCGGTGGTCGGGCGTATCGGAGCAGGCCCGGGAATTGGCCCTGATCGTGGACGACCCCGACGCTCCGGCGCGTGAGCCGTGGGTCCACTGGGTCATCTACAAGATTCCCGCCATGATGATCGCCCTGCCGGAGGCCGTTCCGACGAACGCAACCTTACCCCAACTTCACGGCGCCTTTCAGGGCAAGAACTCCTGGGGCCAGCTCGGCTACGGCGGCCCCGCGCCGCCGAAAGGGCACGGCGTTCACCATTATCATTTCAAGCTGTTCGCCTTGGACGCCGCGTTGGACGTGTTCCACGGCCTGACCAAAGCGCAGCTCCTGCACGCGATGCAAGGGCACGTGCTCGAGCAGGGCGAGTTGGTCGGAACCTATTCCCGGTAACCGCACCGGCATACCCGGAGGGGAACAAGGGAGTGGGGGCGGTCTCGAATCCCCACGCGCCGGGACGCGCGGGCGCCCAGCGGATCGTGTTGAACGGCAGCTTCGTCACCGATATAATGGAACCCAACGATGTCGATTGCGTGCTGCTGGTTCCGTCGGGTAGGCCGAAGGATGTTCGAGCGTTTCGTGAATTGCGAGCCGGTCTGCCTTTTCTGGACACCGCCATCGTGCGCGGCAGACGATTCGACGAGTACCTGCGCGGCATCTTCGCAAGGGATCGTTTCGGGGCACCGAAAGGTATGATCGAGGTGGTGCCATGAACCTCAAGAACCAGCGCGAGTTGGACAGCACGCGTGAGAAACTTCGCCTGTTGGAAAGCATGCACGCCGAGGCGAGCGCCGAGACCGAAGGCGACGCCGAGGTTCGCGAAGTGGAGCTGGAGTCGCTGCAACGGATGATTAACCAGCTCAAGGAGGAGATCGCGCGCTACGAGGCCCATCATGCCGTCCGCAGATGAGCCTTTCGGGACAGAAGGGGCCGCCTGCGACTAACGTCGGAGGTGATATCAGGGAGGAGCGAAATGGCGACGGCGACGATGGGGGTGTCCGGGGCGTCGGTGGCGATTCCGGTATGCCCGGATTAGAATTGTTGGGCGATGGCACAGGTCTATTTGGAAACGAGTTTCTTCAGCGCGTGCGTGTGGAATCGGCAGGATGCCAGGAGCATCGCATGGCAGTCGGAGAGCCGTCGGTGGTGGGTGCAGCAGCGGCATCATCACGAGCTTTGCATCTCGGCGGAGGTGATCCGCGAGCTTTCAGACGATTCATTCCAGAATCGCGACGAGGCGCTGGCGCTCACAGTCGAGTGTCTGCGCCTGCCCATCACGGAGGACGTGCGCGGCCTGGCGATGATCCTGATCCGTGAAAAAGCGATGCCCGGGCCGGCGGAAGAAGGAGACGCGCTGCACCTCGCCGCCTCGGTGGTGCATCGCTGTGAGTACCTGGTGACGTGGAACGTCAAGCATCTTGCGAACCCCAGAAAGGTGATGCACCTGCGGACTCTCTGTCGCCGCGCCGGGTACGCGGTTCCGGACCTGGTTACGCCGGAGTATTTATGGAGCATGGACGAAGACGAGGGCTGATCGGCATGGAGGAGGGACGACCGACGATACAGGAGGGCTGACCGACGATGAACGGCAAGGTTGAGAATCCCACCGAGAACCATGGTTCAGAGCCGTCCGACGGGCTGATCGCGGACGTGCGCCGAATTCGGCGTAACGTGTGCGAGGCTTGGGGCCATGATCTCGACCGGCTGTGCGATCATCTGGAAGCCGTCGGGCGCCAGTATGACGCCCGTGAGGGTGTCTTCGCGGTCGTGGCGGTTGACGCTGCGGCTCGCGTCGTCGCCGGCTGGGGCGAAGATGCCCATCGCCGCGATGAACCGATCGTGGACGAGGTGCGCGCGATCCGCCGACGGCGCGCCCGCGATTGATCGCAAAGCGGGCGCACTTGACATTCGCGGCAGGCGAGCACAGGCGGGATGACGCGCCGGCGGCTGGGATATGGACGCGTACCCGGTGGACTTCGCCGGGGCGGACGGCGGCCAGCCCTTGACGCGACGGTCGGTCTATGTTCGACCGCCGCGCCAGCGCGAAGCGCTCGCGTCGAGTCAAGGGCAAGAACGCCCATTACCTCCTGCGTTGGGTGAACCCGACCGGAGAGAAGGGGCCGCCTGGCCTTGACGCGCCGTTGCGGGCGAAGCCCGCCGTCGCCGAGCGACGAGTTTGGGCGGCGTGTCAAGGGTGGAGCGAGACGGCCACGGCGGCGATTGGCGCGTAGTGCGCCCTCGCTGATAGCAGCAAATACCCCTATGACTAAAGACGATGCAGAACGTCCCGACTCGCCGGTGGTCGCCGTGCGTAACTACCTACGTGAATGGGAGTTAACGGCAGAGGAAATCAATGAGATCATCGCAGAAAACCCCCCGGTATTGTCGACGCTTTCCGGCTTCGTCGCGGAATACAAGCTGAGGAAACTGTGCCTGCGAGACCCACGGGTGTCGGAGTTGTCCCGTCCCAGGTCACACGACCGAAAGAGCAAGGGGGATTTCAGGTTCAAGTATCGAGGGCGCGTGTTCACGCTTGAGGTGAAATCGCTTGATACGCCGAAAGTGCGCAAGGATGAAAGGGGGTTTCGTAGCACATTCCAATGCAACGCCAGCGACTCACGGGAAGTCCAACTGCCCAATGGAGAACGCCTGACAACGAATTGTCTGGTCGTCGGTGAATTCGATGTCGTCGCCGTGTCCCTATTCGCGTTCGAACGTCAATGGAGATTTGCTTTCGCGCGCAACTGTGATCTTCCTCGATCAACCTGGTCCAAGTACAGCGAGTCGCAAAGACAATACTTGCTCAAGAGCGCGATGCCGATCACGTGGCCGCTGGAGCGGCCGTATCACAGCGACCTATTTACCGTTCTTGATTTCATTCTGCGGGAGGGCGGAGGTTGAGCGCCTTCGTCGGGTCTTGACGAAGACGAGAAAATACGAATGATTCTTTCTCGCGTGAACTTGCCCCTTTGTTCTCGTCACGGCCGGCCTGTTCGACCGGACGACGACGAACAGGTCCTTCGTATAGAAGCCCAGCTTCTCGTACTCGTGGATGATTTCGACGTGCGTTAGGCGCTGAGTGTTCGCACTGACTTCATCCTGGCACTTCACGATAAGGGTGCCCTCCGGGCGCAACACGCGATAAGCCTCCTTGCCTGCTCGAAAGTAAAGGTCCAACACTGCGTTGTGGTACTTGGGGCCGCCGGCCGTTTCTTCGCCGTTTGAGTAGTAGTCTCGAAAAGCCGCATGAGTCCCCGCCCCAGCAAGGTGTTCTTTGGACCGACGAAACAGCCCTTCCATGTACGGTGGATCAAGCACGACGCAATGGAATGAGCCGCTCTCGTAGGGAAGAGCGCGGCAATCGACGCCGGTTTGTATATCGGAAGGAATGAGCTTGTAGTCGTTCTTAGGGACGTTCCGCCAGAAAACACCCTGTCCGAACGTCACGTCGGCGACGCGGGAGCCT
Source organism: Phycisphaerae bacterium (assembly GCA_041480905.1). Classification (GTDB taxonomy): domain Bacteria; phylum Planctomycetota; class Phycisphaerae; order UBA1845; family UBA1845; genus JAAEQG01. Next base: position 2,776 of record JBGPAW010000205.1, on the reverse strand, counting down.
TTGGGCACGTGAAGGTAAAGGACCTTCTCGAACACGTCCGCGTTGGTTGCGACAGAGGCGCTGAAGACCAGATTGGAGGTCGTAATCCCATCCGGCGTCTTCCGCCGCCTTTCCCCCCCGCGTGAACCCTCGACATCAAAGAGTGTCGGTTGAAGTCGCGTCATTTCCGCGCTCCTTTTTCTCGAACGTCGTTCGTCCCGTGTCGAGCCGAACCGATGTGCGACGACAGCGCGCGGCGAATAACCCAGGCGAGCGATGCCTGCATCTCCTCCGCCTCGGCGCGTAATCGCGCGTAATCGTCCCAAGGAAGGCTGATCGTGAGACGCACTGATTTTTCAGGCGCCTTTCGGCTTTTCTTGTGCATCATGTTTCACCATAACTCACCATGATACGCCCACCCCGGCACTTGTCAAGTGTGCCGTCCGATCGGCGTAGTGCAAGATGCACGACGAGCCCAACGTCCGCGAGCGTGCGGGCGAGCGCAAAGCCGATCGCGGCGGCCAGCCCTGATTGACGGGCGGGGACGCCCATCCCACCCTTGGGGCTGGCAGCAAACCGGTACGTGATCTCCCAGTCGCCGCCGCCGCGCTTTGTGCCGGCCGCGTTCTTCATCAGGTGGGCTTCGTCGAACGCGATCACGCCGTCGAAATCCGGTCCGAGCCATTCGGTCATCCGATGTAGGATGTAGGATGTCGGATGTCGGACGTAAGGAAGAAGAGTCGTCGCCTTCACATCCGCCATCCGACTTCGCACATCCGACCTTGAAAAAGACGCCCGACTCGGGGGGTATCGCGTCGGTCGGCTGGGCGGCGCGCGGGCAGGCCTCAAGGTACGACGATGACATTTCTAAACTGACCGAAGTGATGGTCGAAGCTGAATGCCTGGGCGATGCCAAGTTTCTCGATGACCCGTTTGCTGGTGCAGTCCGTAAAGCTCCAGTCCTTATCGTCGTAGCGACGAAATACTTCCCAGGCCTCTTGAAACTCGTCGGGTGTCAGGTAATGAAGCTGCGCGAGCGCGCCCGCCAGGACGTTGGACCCGAACGACGCCGCTCGAGATTTCTGGCCGCGCACTCGGAGCAGCGTGAGCGTCTCGTCCACGATGTAGTCTGTCGTGACCAGCGGCTCTCGGTTTTGGGCAAGCCCAGCGGAAGCCGCCGCGTGATCCGGGTCCACCGGGACGAGGCTGGCGAACTAGGCGCCGGAGTCAACGAAGATCACCTTCGTTCTCCATAGAGAATCCGGTCATGATCGCGACCGCTGAATTCTCGGCCGCCCGGTTCGATAGGCGTCGCGGCGATCTCGGCCAGAATTTTCGCTGGGTCTCTTGGTGGCTGCCCGTCGTCTGGGTGGACCAGGATCACTTCGACCGTCGTGCCATCCTGTAGGGGAACCGGCTCGGTCGGTCGCAACAGGCCGTGCTCAACAACTGCCGTGAATCGCGTTGTCATGGTAGGCTCGTCCTCCGCACATCATTTTCCGCTGCCGGATTATACCGCTCCGCCCTCCGCTTGGCGAAGAGGCTTTTCGAGGCTCGACCGCGCATCACGCCGATTTGCCTAATGTTGACCAGCACGATCAGCGGGGAACGATCGATCGGAGACTGGTTCTAACCGGGGAAGGACTCTGGCGGTCCTTGACACGACCCATCGAGCAAAGCTCGACGATCGCTGCGCGATCGGTCCCGGCGCGCCGGGACGTGTCGTGTCAAGGATGCCCGCGGTGTCGCGCGGGTGCTTGAAAACCCGGACTCTGGGAACAGGGGGCGCAGTAGGAGTCCACCGCGGCGGAGCGGCAAAGCCCTTGACGCAACGCGCCGGTTCGCGGCCTATCGCGAAGGGATTCCTGAGCATTGCTCAGGGCGTTGTGTCAATGGTCGCGAGGGCGTTCGAGTGCCGGCGGCTCACGCCTGCTCATAGGCGCGCAGGAACTCGTCGCGCGAGCGCACGGTGCGCTGCACGATATTCCTGCTCGACGTCCTTGAGGCGGTCAAACGGGTTCACGTTGAGCTGGCCAATTCCTGGGCGAGTTTCACGAAGGTCCGCCGGTTCCATGAGCGGGGATACACGACGCCTGAATCCGTGCGGGCGACCCAGGTGTCGCCTTTCCGGAGCAGGGTCACACGGTTCAGCACCGGAAAAGAGAGCAGGTCAATCCGCCCCTCGGCGCCCGCCACGTATCGTGCAATCGGCTCGACGTGCAGGTGGCCTGATGGCAACTGGATGGTCAGTACCGCTACGGAATAGGTTCCGAGCGCCTGCTCCTCGATCTGCTTCTCATGGCGGACTGCCGCCCACCGCTCTGCCCGGGCCCACCCTGAGATTTCGTCGAGGGTCTGCGCAACGAGCGCCAGCCAGGCCGAGCGAGCCTGTACCGCATCAGCTTTTGCTTTCTTAATCGCCATACGGCCCTTCTAACGTCCCCCGCGAAACGCGTCAACGCACGGGTCAGGGAGGTGAGTTGGGCACCCGAGTGCGCTATCCTCGGCTTGTGAAACGCTGTTTCACGGTCGTCAGAATCGCGCACACGCGTAGAACCTATTGTGCTGTCCCTAACGCTTCTTTATAACGGTCGATCTTGGCAAGGATCATATCCGCATCCTTGGTCCAGATGAACTTCACCGGATTACCGTTGTAGTTTTCCAGGTACTCCGTGAGGGCATCAAGGAGTTGCCGGACGCTCTGGAACGTCCCGCGACGGATGCGCTTCCGCGTAATCTCCTCGAACCAGCGCTCCACCCTATTCAGCCATGAACTGCCCGTGGGCACGAAGTGCAG
>JBGPAW010000204.1:0-6802 GCA_041480905.1 Phycisphaerae bacterium | reverse complement strand
GCTACGACGACCGCTGGGCCGGTGGCCTCCCGCGGTACCTCGATTTCCTGGTCCCACGTCTGACCGAGGCCCGGCGCCTGCTCGCTAAGCGGGGCAGCCTGTACGTGCACCTGGATTGGCGCGCCGTCCATTACGTCAAAGTCGAGCTCGACCGGGTTTTCGGGCCGGCCAATTTCCTCAACGAGATCATCTGGTCCTACCGCACGGGCGGGCAAGCCGCCCGCTGGTTTGCCCGCAAACACGACACCCTCCTGCTCTACGCCAAGTCCAAGGGGGACCACACCTTCCACCGGGCACGCGGCGGCACTTTCCGCACCGACGGCCTGAAACGCGACGCGCACGGCAGGCCGTACAAGAGCACCCGCAACGGACGCCTGTATTTTCATTCCGACGGTCCGGTACTCACCGACGTGTGGGACATTCCCTTCCTGTCCACCGTCTCCTTGGAACGGACCGGCTACCCCTCGCAGAAGCCCGAAGCCCTGCTCGAACGCATCATCCGCGCTAGTTCCGATCCCGGCGATCTGGTGGCGGATTTCTTCTGCGGCAGCGGGACGACCTGCGCCGTGGCCGCCCGTCTGGGCCGCCGCTGGCTCGGTTGCGACAACTCCTCCGAGGCCATCGCCATCGCCGCCCGCCGCCTGGGCGTCGAACCACAATGTGGCGATGGCGGCCCACCTCCTGGTTCCCCAAGCGCTTCACCCATCCGCCTCTGACACCACCCACGGCGGAGCCCCAGAAGCCAGTGGGCGATTGTGTCGGAGGTTGATGCACAAATCCTTACACCGGCTGGCCATTGTGGCGGTTGTGTCCGCGGATCGAGCGGGCGTAGAATGGTCCGCCGGAGGGTGCAGTCGCGGAAGGCGCCCTCCGACCACTTGAATCCAGAAAGGATGAATGACCATGTTGACTCCCCTACCCCGCCGGCCTGCCCCGGGATTGATTCTGGCGCTGACTCTGGCCGTGACCGGTTGTGCCGCTATGACTCCCCCCGACGTGCTGGGTCCGCCCCTCGGGGGAGCGACGGCCCTGCCGGGGGTCATGGAGGAGCCGCAGGCCGCTACCCATCTGATGCGCTTCGCCGACGTGCATGACGACCGGATCGTGTTCACCTATGAGGACGACCTGTGGCTGGTCTCCACCAACGGCGGCGACGCCCGCCGCATCACCGACGACCCGGGTACAGAGATGTGGGCCAAGTTCTCGCCCGACGGGCAACTCATCGCCTTCACCGGCCAATATGACGGCGGGACGGACGTGTACGTCATCGACGCCCACGGCGGCGTGCCCCAGCGGCTGACCTATCACCCCGCGGCGGACCGCGTGCTGGGGTGGTGGCCGGACGGCCAGCGAGTGCTTTTCCGCTCGACCCGCGAATACCCCTTCCGCGCCGAAGAAATCTACACCATCGCCCTGGAGGGGGGCATGCCCGAGAAACTGCCGGTGGACCGGGCCGGTCTGACCGCGGTCTCACCCGACGGCAAGATGATCGCCTACAACCGCATCAGCCGCGAGGCGGCCACGTGGAAGCGCTACCAGGGCGGCATGGCCCAGGACATCTGGCTGGGCAGCCTGGAAAAAGGGGACTTTCACAAGATCACCGACTGGGTCGGCACGGACAATTTCCCGATGTGGGAAGGCAACGCCATCTACTTCACCTCCGACCGTCAGTTCGGCACGCTCAACCTCTACAAGTGTGACGTGAATGGCGGCAAGGTCACGCCGCTCACGGCCTACAAGGACTACGACGTCAAGTACCCGTCCATCGGGCCCGGCAAGATCGTTTACCAATATGGTGAAACGCTGAACCTGTTGGATTTGGCCAACGGTAGCACGCGCCTGGTGCCGACGCGGATTCCCAGCGACCGCGTGCCCGTGCGGTCGGAGCTGGTAAAGGTCGCGCCGACCACCGGCTCATTCAGCCTGTCCCCGACCGGCAAGCGAATGCTGCTGGAGGCCCGCGGCGAAATCCTCAACCTGCCGGTCAAGGACGGCGAGCCGATCAACCTGACCGACGCCTCCGGCTCGCGGGAGAAAAACGCCGCGTGGTCGCCGGACGGGCGCTGGATCGCGTTCCTGTCCGACCGCACCGGGGAGGAAGAGGTTTACCTGGTCGATCAGAAGCGCGAGCACGACGCCCGGCAGCTTACCAGCGGCGGGTTGGGGTTCCGCATGCAGTTGGTCTGGTCGCCCGACAGCAAGTTCCTGCTGTTCGCGGACAAGTTTCTGCGGCTCAACCTGGTGGACGCGGCAACGGGCGACCTCACCGTGGTGGATCGGGCGGACTATGACGACACGTGGGAACGCTGGGGCATCCAGGATTACGTCTGGTCGCCGGACAGCAAGTGGATCGCCTACACGAAGATGGAGCAGAGCGTTTATGAGTCCATCTTCCTCTACTCGCTGGACAGCCGCGAGTCCTCCCGACTGACCGACGGGACCGCCGAAAGCTGGAGCCCCTCGTTTGATCCGACAGGAAAGTACCTGTACTTCCTGTCCAACCGCACGTTCAATCCCATCATGTGCTTCGTGGACCAGAACCACATCTTCCTGGACATGGCCCGCCCGTACGTCGTTCTGCTGGCCAAGGATGCGGCGTCTCCATTCGCGCCCAAGGACTCTGAGGAGGAATTGAAGGAGCCCAAGGAGGAGACGGCGGAAGAGTCTGAAACCCAGCCGGCAACGACGCAGGCCCAAGAACCGGTTGCCGAGAGCCAGGAAGCGGAAAAGGACAAGGAGAAGGGCGAGAAAAAGAAGGAGGGCAAGAAGCCCGAGTGCCACATCGACCTGGACGGCCTGGAGCGCCGCATGGTCGTGGCCGAGAAGGTCCCGGCGGGGAACTACTTCCGTCTCGAAGCCACCGAGAAGGGCTTTGCGTACCTCAAGAAGAACGAGCCCGAGTTCGAGAAATACCAGAACGTCTCCGACCAGACCGGCGGCAGCCTGGACCTGTACCACTACGAGCTGGAGAAGAAAGAGACCACCAAGGTGCTGGGCGGCATCGCCAACTACCACCAGTCGGCCGACGGGAAGAAGCTGGTCTACCGCGCCGGCAGCAGCTACGGCGTCGTGGACGTGGGGTCCAAGGCCGAAGTCGGCGATGGCAAGGTCGATCTGGACGGCGTCCGCATCAAGGTCGAGCGCCAGGCTGAGTTACTCCAAATCTTCAACGAGGCTTGGCGCGTCGAGCGCGACTGGTTCTACGACGCCGGCATGCACGGTCTGGACTGGCCCGCCACCGGCGACAAGTATCGTCGCTTCGTGGCTGACTGCGGCGACCGCAGCGATCTGAACTACCTGATCGGGGAGATGATCGCGGAGCTGAACATTGGCCACACCTACGTCTCGGGCGGGGACCTGCCCGCCAACGCCCACAGCGTGACCACCGGCATGCTCGGGGCCGTCTTCGCCGCCGATCCCGGCGTGCGCTACTATCGCATCGCCCACATCATCCCGGGCACGCCCGGGGACGAGAAAGAACGGTCGCCCCTCGACGAACCGGGCTGCCCGATCAAGGTCGGCGATTACCTGATCGCCATCGACGGGGATGAAGTGACCACCGCGGACGACGTCTACGCTTTCCTGCAGAACAAGGCCGACAAGGTCGTGACCCTGACCTACAACCCGCAGCCGTCCCGCGAGGAGGCCAAGAAGTACCGCGTGCGGACCATCGCCGGCGAGCAGGCCATCCGCTATCGCGCGTGGGTGGCGAAGAAACGGGCCTATGTGCACCAGGCCTCCGGCGGGCGGATCGGGTACGTCCACATCCCGGACATGGGCGAGCGCGGATTGATCGAGTTCGCCAAAGCCTACTACCCGCAATACTACAAGCAGGGCCTCGTTCTCGACGATCGCTACAACGGCGGGGGGTTCACCTCCGACATGATCATCGACCGCCTGGAGCGCCGGCTCTGGGGGATGACTCAGCCGCGCGAAGGCAAGATGCTGCGCGATCCGGAGCGTTGCTTTCACGGGCATTACGCGGTGCTCATTAACGAGGACACCGGCTCATGCGGGGAGTTCTTCGCCGAAGCCATCAAGCTCAAAGGCTTAGCGCCCGTGATCGGGGTGCGCACTTGGGGCGGCGCCATCGGCATCGAGCCGCACCAACCCCTCGTCGACGGCGGTTCGGTGACGCCCCCACAGTTCGGCCTTTACGGACTCAAGCGCACCTGGCTGATCGAAGGCCGCGGCGTCGAGCCGGACCTCGAGGTGCAGAACATGCCCGGCGACGTGCTCAAAGGCCAAGACGCCCAGCTCGAGACCGCGGTTAAGCTGCTGCTCGAGAGGATCGCCAAGGAGCCGAGGACCGTCCCAGAACCTCCTCCGTATCCGAACAAGAGCAAGTAGCGGATACCTGTTACACGTTCATTACGGGTTGTCGCCCGGACGGGAGGTGCCGCCTGCCGATGAGCGGAGCGGGTGCTCTCGTTGCGCGCGCGTTGCGCCCGCCACGTTGAATTCGTGACGACGGTGTCGTATGGTCGGCTGGGGACGCTGAAACCTCGTGGACTGCCCAGCGGTGGGTTTTCCGGAGCTTCCTATGAATCAACTCTGGCGTAAGACGTGTATCGCGGGGCCCCGTATGGCCTTGGTCGTGTTGACGGCGGGGGCTTGGATTAGTGTCGTGTTCGTGTCAGCGGTTGCGGCCCAGAGCCAAAGCGAGCCGCCCACTTCGGCGCCGGCGTCCCAGGGGACCGGCGGTCCGCGCGCCGTGATCGCCGAAGCGACCAAGGACTTCGGAGAGTTCTGGGCCGGCGCCGAACTTACCCACAACTTCGTCATCAAGAACCCCGGCGATCAGGTGCTGCAACTCCTCTCGGTCAAGGCCTCCTGCGGATGTACCTCGACCGGCTACGACAAGGAGATCGCTCCCGGCGCGGAGGGCAAGGTCAGCGCGAAGCTGAACACCAAGAACTTCCCCGGCCGGTTCTCTAAGAGCATCACCGTCACCACCAACGACCCGACCCAGCAGACCATCCATCTGACCTTGAGCGGGACCGCCAAGCAATACGTCTCGGTGGAGCCGCGCAACGCCGCCTTCACGCAGGTGCAACCGGACGAGATTCTCAAGAGGACCGTGCGCATCACCAACAACGGTACGGAGCCGATGAAGCTGGACCTCGAGGCGGACCGGGCCGGCCCGTTCACCGCGGTGCTCAAGGAAGTCGAACCCGGCAAGAGCTACGACCTGGAGATCACCGGCCAGCCGCCGTATCAACCCAAGCTCAACCGCGGCACGTTCAACTTGACCACGAACGTGGCCGCCCAAGCGAAGATCGAAGTGCCCTGTTCGGCCTACGTACCGCCCCGCTTGGAGCTGCGTCCGGACAGCCTCCGCCTGCGCCCCGTGATGCGCGAGGAAACGCGGGAAACCCTCCGCTTCGTCAACAACGGCAAGACCGGGGTAAAGGTCACCGGCGCGGAAGTGGACGATCCGAAAGTCACCGCCGCGGTGCGGGAGGATAACCCCGGCAAGGAGTACGCCATCGAGCTGGTGTTTCCCAAAGACTACAGCGCTCCCGACGACGGCGCCAAGTTGCTCGTCAAGACCGACGATCTGGAAATGCCTGCGCTGACCGTTCCGATCACCCAGATGGTACCGCCCAAGCCTCTACCCAAGCCCGGGGACAACCTCGTCGGCCAACCGGCCCCCAAGATCACCCTGACGACGGTGGAAGGCCAGTCGCTCGCCGTCGGCGAGCCGCGTGACGAAGCGCTCCTGTTGACCTTCTATGCGTCGTCGAGCCCTTTCGCCAAGCGGGTCTTGCCGGAAGTCGAGAAGATCCACCAGAAGTTTAAGGACCGGGGCGTGCGCGTGGTGGCCATCAACCAGAACGGACGCACCGGAAAAACGGCGCAAACCGCAGGACAAATCACCGAGAGCTTCACGAGCCTGGGTCTGACCATGGAACGCGCGCTGGACCCCGACCGGGAAGCAGGTAGGCCGTATCCGGTCCAGGCGAGTTTCCCCACTTTGTACCTGATCGGCCGGAACGGGGTGGTCGAGGCGACCTACCTCGGTACGCAACCGGACCTGCTCGACGCCGTTTCCAAGGACCTGGATCTGCTCCTGGCGGGCCAGTCGCCGAGTGCGGCCAAACGCTCGGCCGCGACCCGGGCGGAACCGCCCGCCGGACCCCTCGTGAAATAGCCGAACACGCTGATCTCCGTCGGCCTCTCGAACCGCGAGCCGGTTCGTGCTATCATGCGCCCCGTTCGTCGCGGGGGCGTGCTCGCCGACGGCGGTGCGGAAGCGGAGTACCAGGGATGAGTGTTCGAGTTCTGACGGCGGGTCTGGCGGTGTGGCTGATGGGGCCGACGGGGGTGTGGGGAGCGCCGGGCGAGGAATGGGCGCCGCCCGGGGCGCTCCGCCAGGCGGGCTTGACGTGCTACTGGCAGGCCCAGCTCCCCTTCCAGCGCGGGGATTCGGCCGTTTCGGTGCACCTGCTCGAGGGAAGCCTTTACGTGGCCACCCGAATGGGGGACCTGCACGTGGCGGATTCCGGCGTGGGGTTGCTGCGTTGGACCCGTAGCGTCACCGAGCGGGGCAGGCGGGTGTTCAAGCCCACCCTCTTGTCCACCGCGGCGGGGCAGGCCGCCGTCCTGGTCACGCACACGGAAGGCGCCCACGTTTACCTCCGCGACACGGGCGAAACGCTGGCGGAAGTCGCCGGGCTCTGGGCGGCGGGCGGTGCCGCGGTCGGCGACGCCGCCTCCCTCTACGTCGGCAGCAGCGACGGTCACCTCTACGCCGTGCGTTGGAACGATCCCGTCCACCATCAGCCGATTCACACCTGGG
>JBGPAW010000203.1:0-6824 GCA_041480905.1 Phycisphaerae bacterium | reverse complement strand
GTGGGGCCTGGCGTTTCCCAGCGTTGAAACGCTGGGCTACTCCCGATTGTCCCTCCGGGACATGTTAACAGCAGTGGCCTCGCCCTCCCCTGGTGCCAAGCTTCGTGGCCACACCGTCAGGCAGATCTCATCGGTCCGAACATTTGCAACCGTAGGGCGACGACGGTAGTAAAACGAAACATGACCACAGAAACAGTTTCGTCATGCGCCTTGACCACGGCTCTGCTGATCCTGTGCGGTTGCCAACCCTCGCCGGGCGGCGGGTCGGGAAACGGCAACTTCAGCGGCAACGACAACTTCAACGGCACCAAGGACATCGACCTGGGCGACAACGGCCGATTCGAGTTGACCGGCGGGACTCCCGCGGATCGGCAGATCACCGTGTCACTGGCTGACGAACTGGGGGTCAACCAGTTGACCGGTCTGGGCTTTGCTATCGGCAGCAACGGCGTCACCGTTCAGCCCACCGCCGCAGCCGCGGTGACCTCAAACGGCCTCACCACGCTCGACGGTTTCGTCGCCCCGACCACCGCCGCCGACGCCTGCAGCTCGGGGGTCGCCGTAGGACGCTTCGACATTTCCTTCGACGCCAACGGCATTCAGACCATCACCCCCGCGCAGCTCGATGCCGGGGCCGACGCGCTCATGGTGGCCAGTAACGGCGTGTTTGAACTCTGCCTCCGGGCCGCCTCCGAGGTGGATCAGACCTTGGTAGTCAGCCGCCTGCAGGTCCGCTTCGCCGTCGCGGTACCCTCTGGTTTAACGTGTGCGGAAATCCTCGCCCTGTCCGACGTGCAAGCGGCGCTGAGCGTGCTCAACAGCAACGGCCTCAGCTTCGCCCTGCCAGCGGGTGATTCACCGCCCAACATCGAACACACCTATGCCGTCAGCGAGACCGTCGAGTTCGATCCCGATGGCACCGACACCGGCGTGACCCACAATCGCGTCGATACCTTCAGCAGCCAGACGGCCGATCAAGTCACCCGGTCCTCCGGCACCGCCGCCATGACCCAATCCATCAGCGGAAGCGAAACCGGCGTCAACCTGTGCGCTTACGCGCGGACGAACCATCCGGCCTGCGACCAGACCATCGCCCGCCTCGAGTCCTACACCAGCACGAGCGGCGGAACCTCGTGGAGCGGACAGTTCCTCGCCGTCGTCGTGGACCGCTACACCACCGGCGCCTCCGCTTGCGGGCAAAAGGGCGACTTCATCTACGGGTCCATCGACCTGTCACGCCAGGGTACGACCTCCCAGGTCACCCGTCTGGGCAAGGTCGGGTTGCCCGTGGTTTTCGATCCTGAGTTCCTCGTGTTGCCCGACGACGGCACCTCGGGAACGGTCACCGATCGCAACACCCCCGCGGTGGTGCGCTTCCCGCAGGATGGCACTTCGGTGACGACGCCGCTCGCCATCCCGGGCGGGCTGACCGTCCAGGGCTACAAAGGTATCGCTCTCTCGCGGGATGACCGTCGGGTCGCCTTGGTTTCCCGCGCCCCCGACGAGGTGCTGGTGTTCGACAACACCGACGGCTCGCTCGTCCTGGAGGCGACCGCGAACGGGGCGTCTTTGGGTGGCGACGTCTTCGACTTCTCGACCAACGGACAATTCGTTTACGTGGTCAGTCCGGACCCGGGTAATGCCGACAACATCTCCGTCTTCGCCACGAGCGCCGCCACCGCCGACCCGTTGGTGGATCAATTCCCCACTCCCGACGCCCGGACCCCCGACCTCAGCCGCCTGAATCCCGCCGGCGACCAACTCGCCGTTCTCCTCCACGGTGACGCGGACGAGGGTAACTCACAATGGCTGACCTTCCTGGACAGTCAGTTCACCACGCCCATCGACCTCCGCCAGGCCACCGGCGGATTCGTCAGCGCTCGCTACGTGGTCTATACGAGTGATGGGAGCCGGGTATTCCTGGCCGGGCGCACCGGCGTCGTCGCCGTTGACGCGGTGGAGCCGTTCACCGTGACCCCCATCGACGTCAGCGGCGGCAGGGGTGATGCAGCCGTCGCCGTCGCCCTGAGCAATGACGGCGCCGTCCTCGTCGTCGCCGTCGATAAGATCAACGGCGACGCCAACTTCGCCATCGTCGATGCCCAGACCCTGGTGGTGCTCAAGCGCCAGTTGCTGTCCGACATCTACGACCGCGGGGCCATTGACGTGGTCCACTTCCGCACCGGCCGCGTGTGCCTGGTGATCAACGAACGTCTGCGCGTGGTGCCCGTGCAGACCACCGACCCCTACACGGTCGGCGAAACTCTCAGTGCCGCGGACAACGAGTTCGCCGTTCTGCTCGGACGGGCCGCCGTGGGCGGTAACGTCATTGCCGTCGCCAACACCGCCGAACCGGCCATCTACCTCTACGAACTGGCCCCGTAGGCGGCCCCAGGGCTTGTCCGCCGCGGCGGACTCGCCGTCGGCCATGTCGCGACGCCCCCCGGAGACTGATCCCGCCGAGGATTTTTTGACAACGAACCGTCTTCGCATTACACTAAATAATGTGCGGTCGAATTCGCGGGTGCGGTTGAACGCGGAAAACATGCACATCCGTATTCGGGGTGGAGGTTGAACCATGCAAGTCAGGTATTGGATCATGGCGGCGGGGGTGCTGCTGAGCGGCGGGTGGACCCTGGCCCAGGAAACCGGCGCGCGATCCTTCGAGCCCTACATGGGCCAGATCACCGTCGAGACCCTCAACGTGCGGAGCGGTCCCAGCACCAATTACTACGTGGTGACGCGCCTCCCCAAGGGAGGGTACGTCCGCGTCGTAGGGGAGGAGGCCGGCTGGCTGGCCATCGCACCGCCTCCGGGCTGTTTCAGCTTGATCGCGGCACAATACGTCGATCGTGCCGCCGATGGTAAGGGCGTGGTCAACACCGAGAATGTCCGCGTCCGTGCCGGGTCCACCCTCTCCGACCACAATTACGCCGTTCAAACCAAGCTCGCCAAAGGCGCGGCGGTCAAGATCATCGGGCCGGCGGACGAACAGTTCCTCAAGATCGAACCGCCCGCCGGAACCAAGCTGTGGGTGTCGGCGGAGTACGTCCGGCGTGCGCCCGGTGCTCCCGGCGACACGGGACTTGCGGCGGCGACGCCACCCGCCACGGAGACCAGGTCGGCACCGACTCCCCTCGTCGCGGAGTCCGCTTCGCCCGCGGCGCCACCCGGCACGGGGACCGCATTGGCGACGCCATCACCACTCGACGAACCGCCCGGCTTCGAGTCCCCCGCGCTCTTGGCCGAGTCGGCTTCCCGGATGAACGAGCCGGCCGTGACCACAGCGGTGGTAACTGCCCCGGCGGTTGAGCCTAGCGCGGCGCCCGGCGACACCGCCGCCAAGCCCAAGTCCGAAACCAAGACTGTAGCCGCGGAGACCGCTCCGGTATCCGCGGACGACTACCGTCGGCAATTGGACGCGGCGGAAGCCGTGTTGAAGGAGGAGTTGGCCAAGCCGCTCCAACGCCGCGACTTCACGGCCCTGCTGCCCCGTTTTCGTGTCTTAGCCGACCAGAACGTCGATGCCTACACGGCGGCCTATGCAGGTATTCGGATTCAGCAGATGGAAGCCGCCCGCGACCTGACCGAAGGGCTGCAGCAGGTGCGCGAGTTGCACGACGGCGTCCGCACGGTCCGCAAGGAGGCCTTGGCCGACCGGGCCGATTTGTGGCCGCTGGTAGCCCCCCTCGAAGGGGGATTCGACGCCGAAGGTGAGTTGCGGCCGAGTGCCTTATACGATTCCCCCATCGGCCCGCACCGTTACCGGCTCGTCGATCCGACCACGGTGCCGCCGCGGACGCTCGGATACGTCGAGGTCCCGCCCGACGTGAGCATCGACATCACCGAGTACCTCGGACGCCACGTGGGGGTCCGGGCCCGGGAGCGGATTCTGCAAACCGGGAACGTCAACCCCATCGCCCTTTACGTCGCGGCGGAGTTGGTCGTGCTGGACCGTTCCGGGGAGGAAACGCAGAACCGACTTGCCGGCCCACCGGCGAACCCTAAAGAAACGCCTGCCGCGTCGGAGAAAACGACGGCGGTGTCTCGCCCCTGAAGGTATCGCGCGGACGTGTTCCCGCGACGGTTAAGCGGGCCCAGAGGCCCAGGGAGGAACCTATGCGACGGACCGGCCATCGACTGTACCGGGTCGTGACCCGACTTGCCCTGGTCGCGGCGACCGGAGTCCTGTTTCAGACCACCGGTTGTAGTGTGACCTCGTCCGGGCTGGCGTCTGACTTCACCACCCTGTTTATCAACTCGGTCATCACCAGTTACGTCAATCGCCAAATGGGCGTGCAGAGTTCCCTGTTCTTCTAGTGTGGTACGTCATCATCGGCAATGCGTTTAGAAACCGAACCGCGACCGTCAGGAAGCGGATGACGCTGCCCAAAGCACTTGTCCTCCGTCCCCCGATCTGGCGGTAGGATTATGGGTCTTCCACTCCAGCGGGCAGCGGTCATTGGTGACGGGGCGATGGGTACCGTGTGCGCCCTCCTGTTGGCTGAGCACGGCGCCGCCGTCACGATGTGGAGCGCGTTCGAGGAGCAAACGGCGGCGATCGAGCGCGACCGCGAGAACCGACGCTTTCTGCCGGGGGCGCGTCTCCCCGACCACCTGCACGCCACCTGCGATGCCGCGGCGGCCTTTGAGGACAGCGATCTGATCGTGGCGGCGGTGCCTTGCCAGTACTCTCGCGGAGTCTGGGAGCGCCTCAAGGCGGACTACCCACCCGAAGTGCCCGTCGTGAGCGTCACCAAGGGCATTGAGATCGGCACCTTGCTATGTCCCACGGAGATCATCCGGGAGGTGGTCGGTCCGGCGCCGCTGGCCGCCCTGTCCGGTCCGAGCATCGCCTCGGAAGTGGCCCGCGGGCTGCCCGCCACGGTGGTGGTGGCCAGCGAGGACCTCACCGTCGCGGAATTCGCCCAGCACGCCTTCAGCACGCGCACCTTCCGCGTCTACACGAATGAGGACCTGATCGGCGTGGAACTGGCCGGCGCGACCAAGAATGTGATTGCCCTGGCCGCCGGCATCGTGGACGGACTGGGCGCGGGGGACAACGCCAAGGCCGCCTTGCTCACCCGCGGGTTGGTGGAGATCACCCGCCTGGGCGTGGCCATGGGGGCCCAGGCGGCGACCTTCAAAGGTTTGGCCGGCATCGGCGATCTGGTCACCACCTGCATTTCCCCCGCCAGCCGCAACCGTACCGCCGGAGAGCGGATCGGGCGCGGGATGAGTCTGGGGGAAGTCGTCGCGGCCACTCCGTCCGTCATCGAAGGCATCCCCACGACCGAGAGCGTGCTCGAGCTGGCCCTGCGCCACCGGGTGGAAATGCCCATCACCCATGCGGTGTACGCGGTCCTTCACGGGCACCAGACCGCCGCCGAAGCCATCGACGAACTTATGACCCGTCAGCTCAAACGTGAGTAGGGTGGGCGCCGCCCACCGAGCGGACCAGGTAGGGTCCGCCGTGCGGACCAACGCTGAGAAACGTCCAAACACATGAACCAACCCATCCGCTACTACAGCACCAATCGGCAAGTCCCGCCGGCGGACCTGCGCCAGGCATTGCTCCAAGGTCAGGCCGGCGACCGCGGCCTGTTCATGCCCGAGCGCCTCCCGCGGTGGACCCGCGACGAACTGTCGGCCCTGGTTGGCCGATCCTACCCCGAGATCGCCCACGCCGTGCTGCGGCGCTTCACCGAGGCAGTGATCGGCGAGGCCGACCTGCGCCGCCTGTGCGACGACGCCTATGACTTCGACGTCCCGCTGGAACACGTCACCGGCAAAATCTATTTGATGCGCCTCGATCGCGGGCCGACGGCGTCATTCAAGGACTTCGCCGCCCGCATGATGGCCCGCTGGATGGGCCTGTTCATGCGGGCCGAGGGCGGCGAACTGGTCATTCTCACCGCTACGTCGGGCGACACGGGCAGCGCCGTGGCCCATGCTTTCCACGGCGTCGAGCGCATCCGCGTGGTCGTGTTGTTTCCCATCGCCGAGGTCTCCGACCGGCAGCGCAAACAGATGACCACCATCGGCGGCAACGTCACCACCATCGCCATCGAAGGCCAGTTCGACGACTGCCAGGCGATGGTCAAGCGGGCCTTCGCCGATCCGGATCTGGCGTCCATCCGCCTGTCGTCGGCCAACTCGATCAACATCGGACGGCTGCTGCCGCAGTCGGTCTATTACGTCTATGCGTACGTCCGGCTGGCCGACGTCGCGGCGGGCGAGCCGATCCTCTTCTGCATCCCGTCGGGCAACTTCGGCGACATGATGGGCGGAGTGCTGGCCGGGCGGATGGGCCTGCCCATTCGTCGGTTCATCATCGCCACGAACGCCAACGACGAAGTGCCCAAGTTCCTCCGTACCGGACGCTACGAAAAGATCGTCCCCTCGCGGGTGTGCATCTCCAATGCCATGAACGTCGGGCACCCGTCCAACTTCGCTCGGTTGATCGACCTGTACGGTGGGCGGATGGACGAGACCGGGGCGATTCATCAGCCGCCCGATCTGGAGGCCCTGCGCCGCGACCTGTACGCCATCAGCATCGACGACGCCTGGACCCGCCGGACGATTAAGGAAGCTTACGATAGCTTCGGCGTGGTCCTCGAGCCGCACGGGGCCGTCGGCTGGGCCGGGCTGATGCAGTATTTCACGGAGCACCCCCAGGATCCGGGTGTCTTGAGTGTGTCACTGGAGACGGCCCACCCGGCCAAGTTCCCCGAGGAAATCCGCGCCTGCCTCGGGGTCGATCCCGTCGCGCCGCCCAGCCTGGCCGGCCTGGACCAGCGCCGCGAATCCTACGCCACGATGCC
>JBGPAW010000202.1:0-6900 GCA_041480905.1 Phycisphaerae bacterium | reverse complement strand
CTTACGGTCGCGGTTCGGCTCTCTCACGCCCCACTACGGTATCTTGCGAAACAGGGTATTGGCGAGCACCACCTCCAGTACCATCAGGCCGAGCGCCATCAGCAACAGCGGCGGCAGGGTCACCCCCCCGAGCTTGATCGTCTCGGTGGCGAGCTCGCGAAACTGCATGAAACGCTTCTCCTCCGTTTGGGTTTTTTCCAGTTGGTCGATCTCGGCATAGACCCGATGCAGGGCATCCGTGTCCGCGGCCCGGAAATACTTGCCGCCGGTGAGGTCCGCCACCGTCTGGAGGGTCTTCTCGTCCATGGGGAAATTTTGCAGGGCCAGCCGCGGCTCCCCCGACCAGGGATCGAGCATGGGGACGTATACCCGCCCTCCCGTGCCCACGCCAATAGTGTAAATCTTGAACCCGAAGGCGGCGGCCACCTGCGCCGCCTGGGCCGGAGACAGATCCCCGGCGTTGTTGGCCCCATCGGTCATCAGCACGATGATTTTGCTCTTGATCCGCTTTTCGTCTCCGATGCCGCGCCGCCGCTCCAGCTCGCTCAGGTCTTTGACCGCCAAGCCGACGGCGTCGCCGATGGCGGTGCCGTCTTCGCCGCGGAGCATTTCGATCTGGGCCTGCAACTCCCGGGCCCGGGCCGCCGCACCAGGCGTCTGCTCGGCCCGTTGGAGCTGCCGGGCTAACTCCCCGACGCGCTTCTGCACCTCGATGCTCATCACGGTGTCGGTGTGGTTCAGGATGTCAATGATGGTCGCGTGGTCCAGGGTGAGTGGGGCCTTGGTGTCCGCGTACTGGGCGAAGGTAATCAAGCCGATGAGATCATCGGGCCGCCCGCGCAGGTCGTCGTTGTTGCCCAGCACAAACTCGCGAAAGACCTTCTTGATCGCCTCAAGCCGGTTGACCTCTTTGCCGTCGAGATTGAAATCGAGCGACTCCATGCTGCCGGAAACGTCCACCAGCGTCTGCATGGCCACGCCCTCGGCCAGAATGCGGGCCTCCTCGTTACCCATCTGCGGTCGGGCCAGGCAAACGATGAGGGCGGCCGCGGCCAACGTGCGCAGGAGCGGGACGAGCAGGCGGGCCCGGCTCCGCAGCGTCGTTCCACGTTGGGCCAGCCAGCCCAAGGCGGAGAACCGCACCGAGGCGTGCCGTCCGTGCGTCGCCCACCGCCACCAGATCAGCGGAATCACCACCGGCAGCAGGAGCAGAAACCATTTGGATTCTTCATGGAAGGTCATGCCGCCGCCTCAGTTATTTGCACGTCGGTTGCCATACCCCGCGGAACGGTCTGCTCGACGAAATCTCTTGCCGAGTCAAAGGCCCGCTCGACTTCCGCCGCGGTCGGTTCATACATGGCGAACTTGACCATATCGCACGCTTGCAGGAAGTCACCCAACAACGTCTTATGATCGGCCCGGAGCGCATCGCTGCGGTGCACCTCGACCAGGAATTCCTCGGTGGTCCGTTCCGGGGCCATAAAGCCGAAACGCAATTCGATGTACACCCGGACGATGTGGCTCAGCCGGAAGTAGAACTCGTGGACCAGGCCCTGCTCGACCAGCTTGTCGTCGATCAGCAGGCGCAATTGGTCGAACGCCCACTCATGCGGCACCACCACAAGTTGTTCCTGTCGGCGCCGCTTCCGGCGTCGCCACCAAAGCGCCAACCCCACTCCACCGGCGACAACAGCCGCCCCGGCTGCTACCCACCGCAGCCACGCCAGCTTACGCTCGACGGGCAGCTCGACGGGACCCTTGATGTCCCGGAACTTGGCCGGGTCGAACGTGCCCTCCAGCAGCGAGGTCACCGTGACGGTGAAAGGTTCGGTGCGGATGATCCCCTCGACGGGCTGGGAGGTCGGCCCCCCCCGCTGCGAAGCGTCTTCCTTGCGGTGGTCGATGAAGCGGGCCTCGATCGCGGGTACCGAGTATTCGCCCGAAAGGAAGATGTCCAGATCGTAAGTCCGCGCCCAGCGTCGCCCGCCCTCCACCGCCTCCGCGGGGCGATTGGTGAAGTTGCGGACCTGGAACTCGTTCAGTTGGTCGCCGGGTTCGCCCATTTCGATATCCACGCCGCTAGCGGCGGTGATCTCAATCGTCAGTTTGAGGCGTTCAGCGATGGTGATGCGGTTCTTGTCCGCGGTGACGGTCATCTTGACCGGACCGACCTCGG
This sequence comes from Phycisphaerae bacterium, assembly GCA_041480905.1. Classification (GTDB taxonomy): domain Bacteria; phylum Planctomycetota; class Phycisphaerae; order UBA1845; family UBA1845; genus JAAEQG01. The sequence goes on along the minus strand of JBGPAW010000202.1, from coordinate 4,724 downwards.
CGGTCTTAACGATCGGTTTGACCTCCTCGGCCCCGTTGGCATTAGCGTTGGCGGCGGGAGCGCCTTTTCCGCAGCCGGCTAAGAATAGGCAGACAAACAGGACTGCCAGCGAGACAAGAGACCAGATTGAAAGCCGGGCAGGCAAAACAGTCCCCGAAGGGGACGGCGGAGTAAAGCCCAGGGCGAGCGCAGCGAGCCCTGGGTGAGGATCGTGCCGAACTGCGTAACCCCCAACGGGGGTGACGGAATCACGCCTGGAGCATCGGATGGGTTCCGTCGCCCCCTTCGGAGGCTTGATTCTGGTTTGCCGACCATCCCAGGGCTCGCTGCGCTCGCCCTGGGCTATATTCCATCGTCCCTTATGGGGACTGCGACCGGCGCGGCTCGAGGACCGCGCGACATGAATGTCGCGGCTCGGAATCCGCAATCCGTAATCCGCAATCCGCAATCGCATACTTTCCGCTCCCTGACGGTCGCGGTTCGGTCAAGCGGTCAGGGCTGCGAAGTCGCTCCGCTGGGCTTGGACGCCGGCAGAAACGCCTCGGGATACAGCTTCACCTGATGTTGCTCGAACAGTTCCTGGAGATACTGCCGGGTCACTTCGTATTGCCGGGCCGCCCGGGCGTCCTGCTCGACCTGGTCTTTCACTTCTTCGTACGACTTGTCCTTCCGTTCCGTTCGGTCCAGCACTTTCACGACCTGCCAGCCCGCATCGGTCTGATAGACGCTGTTGAGGACGCTACCGGCGGCGACGGCCCAGATGGCGCTTTGCAGTTCCGCCTGCCGGCCGATGCCGGGGATGGACTCGGCATCCTGCGTGACCGGCTGGGCGATCCGCCCGCCGTCGGACTTGGTCCGCTCGTCCGACGAGAACTGTTTGGCGAGTTCCGCGAAATCCCCGCCGGCCTGGGCCCGGGCCAGAAGGTCACGCGCCTCCGCTTCAGAACCCACGACGATGTGGGCCAGGATCACCTTGGCCGGCTCGGCGTAGCGGTCCTTATTGGTCTGGTAATACCGCTGTGCGTCCTCCGGAGTCACGCCGGCCCGCTGGCCGATCGCCTGGGCCATCAACGTGGAGGCAAGCAAGCGGTCGGCGAACGCCATCAGGCGTTCCCGGTAGTCCGGCGATTGATCGAGCTGGGTGCGTTTCGCCTCCGCCGCCAGTACCCGACTCGCCACCATCTGCTGGAGGACCTGGGCCTTGGCCTGCGGGTCGGAGAATTGCTTGAGCGCCTGCTTGCGGTACTCATCGGCCTGGGCGGGCGACAGCCCCGCCTGGGCGTTGATCGAAGCGTCGATCTCCGCCTGCAATAGCCGGTCGAAATCCGCGACGGTGATCTTCTCGTCGCCGATCTGGGCCACCACCTGCCGTCCGGCCCACGAAGCCCCTTCGGCGGGTGCGGAGGAGGGCGTGGCGCGGTCGGCCATCTCGCGGGTCAGTTCGGAGTAGCGCCCCATCTTCTGCAGGCACTCGCGGACCTGGAGGGTGATCTGCCGCGAGAGGCCCTCGTCCCGATTACCGGCCAGCCGCTCGGCCAGGTACAGGTGCGCCACGGCGTACTGGTATTGCTCGCTCTGGGACTGCAACTTGCCGATGCGATAGAGAATCTTGGCCTGCTCGAGGGGTTCTAGCGTCGTGCCGGCGAGGTATTGCTGCCAGGCCTCGACACCGGCCAGCGGCAGGTTGCAGCTCTCCAGCTTCATGGCGGTGGCTTTAAGATCATCCGGGGGAATCCGCCCGGCCGACGCCGCGGAGGTCGCCGCCGGTTTCGGTGCTCCGGCGCGAACCAGCGCGTACACCTGCAGAGCGAGGACCGCGATCAGCAGTACGCCGGCGAGCTTGCCGGCCGCCGATCCGCCGGGCCTGGGAACCGGACGTTGGGGAAGCTGGAATTGAGGAGTCTGGTCCGGAGTCATCGTCGCATTTCCCTCTTGTGGAAGAACCGCTTGATCGGCTCGACGAACGATTCGCCGGTCAGGACCGGGATTTCGTCGATGTCCATGCGGCGGAAGAGCCGCTCGCGTGTAATCTGCCGGGCGCCGGCCGTGGTGGTGTAGTCGCGCCGCAGCTTGCGGTGGGAGGTATCCACCACCACGGTCTGTCCGGTCTCCGCATCAATCAACTCGATCAGGCCGACGTTGGGCAGCTCGATCTCGCGCCGGTCGGTGATGGAGATGGGGATGACGTCGTGGCGGCGTCGGGCGATGCTCAGCGAGGTCTCGTAGCCGCCGGCCTGGAAGTCGCTGACCAGGAATACCACGCTCCGTCGCGTGGTGACGCGATTGAGATAGTCGAACGCCGCGGCCAGGTCGGTCCCGGTGCCCTGGGGGCGATGGTAGAGCAGTTCCCGGATGACGCGCAGCACGTGCGTGGTGCCCTTTTTTGGGGGGACGAACTTCTCCACTTGGTCCGTGAAACAGATCAACCCGACCTTGTCGTTGTTCTTGATCGCCGAGAACGCCAGGGTAGCGCACACCTCGGCCGCCAGGTCGCGCTTGAGCTGCCGGCTGGTGCCGAACTGGTGCGAGCGGCTCATGTCCACGAGCAGCATCACGGTCAACTCGCGCTCCTCGCGGTAGACCTTGACAAAGGGGTGGCCGAAGCGGGCGCTGACGTTCCAGTCGATGGTGCGGACGTCATCGCCGATCTGGTAGGCCCGCACCTCCTCGAACTCCATGCCCCGCCCCTTGAACGCGGAGTGGTACTGCCCCGCCAGCACGTCGTTGACCGTGTGCGACGTGTAGATCTGAATCCGGCGGATCTTTTTGAGGAGCTCTTTCGGAATCATGGCGTTTCAAAAGTCGAAAGTCGAAAGTCGAAATGTCGAGGCAGCGGATCGGTCGCCATGTTCAGGGTGGTGGTTCCATACACGAATCTGCGTTGGCTATACAGGCGTCGCCGATGCATGCTACTTAGTTCCCGCATGGCGGTCCTGCGTCGCACGGACCAGAGCTGCAAGGATCCGGGTAAGCTGGTCAGCCTCGTCCAATGCGGCATCCAAGTCCTTACCACTCAGCAATTCGGCCCGCTTGCACAGCTCGAGCCAATACTCGGTCTCACATGCCTCCTTCTTTGCGATACTGCACTTATGGGCGAAATCGGCCTCCGAGAATGCCTGGTCGGCTTCCCGAACGTTCGCGCCGACCGACGTTCCGCTGCGGATTAGTTGACGTTCGATCTCCCACCCTTTTCGCGAGTTGGGCAGGGCATCCACCAATTTCAGGATCTGTAACGCAAACCGCATCGTTCGTTCGCCCAAGTCTCCCTTGATCCGTCCCATTGCGCCGTGCCTCCTCTGTAGCATTCTCCCGTTCTATCTTGGTCTCCTGACAGGTCTTGGTTTCAGCCTAAAGCGGCTCTGCGTCCTGTGTCCCTCAAGTTTCGACTTTCTATTTTCGACTTTCGACTTTCGGTGCTACGGCACCGGCACGTGATCGAGGATCGTCTTCACCACGTCCTCTGACGTTTTCTCCTCGGCCTCGGCTTCGTAGGTGATAATCACGCGGTGCCGCATGACGTCCATGGCGATGTCCTTGACGTCCTGCGGCGTGACGTAACCCCGGCCGGCGAGGAAAGCACAGGCTTTGGCCCCCACCGTCAGGTAGATGCTCGCCCGCGGCGACGCCCCGTACTGAATCCAGTCGGCGATGGGGAGTCTGTAGGCCGCCGGATCCCGCGTGGCAAAGACCAGGTCCACGATGTAATCTTTGATCTTGTCGTCGATGTAGATTTCGTCCACGATCGCCCGGGCCGAGGCAATGTCCTCCGGGCGCATCACCGCCTGGATATGGTGGGTCACGCTCGTGGCCGCCATGCGGTCCAGAATCTCGCGTTCCTGCTTTTTGTCCGGGTAGGTCACCACCACCTTGAGCATGAAGCGGTCCACTTGGGCTTCCGGCAGGGGATAGGTGCCTTCCTGCTCGATGGGGTTCTGCGTCGCCAGGACCAGGAACGGATCGTCCAGGCGAAACGTCTCCTTGCCGATGGTGACTTGGCGCTCCTGCATGGCCTCCAGCAGGGCGCTCTGCACCTTGGCGGGAGCGCGGTTGATCTCATCGGCCAAGATGATATTGGAGAAGATCGGGCCTTTCTTGACCGCGAACTCGCCGTCTTGCGGACGATAAATCAGCGTGCCCATGACGTCGGCCGGGAGCATGTCCGGCGTAAATTGAATACGCTGGAAGCCGGTATCGATGCCCCGGGCCAGACACGAGACCGCCGTGGTCTTGGCCAGCCCCGGCACGCCCTCGATCAGGATGTGCCCATTGGAGAGCAATCCCACCAGCATCTTGTGCAGCAGGTTGTCCTGCCCGACAATGACCCGGTGGATTTCCTCCAACAAACGCCGAAACGGTTCACTGGCCTCTTGGACCTGTGTCCCGATCCGCTTGATATCCATCTGGGTGATGACCATGGGCGCGTATTCTCCTTCGTCTCGGATTATTCTCTCGAGTGGGTCAGCGGTCCGGCACTGTACCTGTGCCGGAACATAGACGCAAGGCAGGCCAACTCCCTGTCGAGCCGTGCGGGCTGACGCCAGGCTTGTTACCGCGGCGTTACAGACAACGCGTGCGAAAGACAGGATAGAGTGCCCCCTTGCCCATTCACGCCCGCACGGACACAATGCCGGCGATCGCGAAATCCCTGTAATTTCGTAGGAGTTGCTTATGAAACGCTTTCCGAAGCTCAGTGCCTTGATGGCTGCCGCGGTGCTCATGGTCGG
>JBGPAW010000201.1:0-6960 GCA_041480905.1 Phycisphaerae bacterium | reverse complement strand
CCCAGAAAGGGCATGCCCTCATGTCCGCGATCCTGACGATTCACCACGACAACTACCCGCAAGCCCTGCTCGACTCGGCCGCTTGAAACTGCATCACATGCGCGCAAAACGCATAGAAGTTCCGCCGTAAGATTCTAACGTCGTCCGGGGTTCGCCTGTAGAGTAAGCGAAAGTGATCATGCTGGACAATGCGACGGGCGGGATCGTGTTCCTTGGATTTCGGGTTCCGCGCGGCCTCCAGGACCGCCCCCATCACTTCGTTATCCGTTATCCGAAGATGTTCTTCCACGTCCGTCTTGAACCGCCCATCCGGAAGCCACCCTTTCAGGAAGTCCTTCAGGTGAATCTCGTAGATGCGCCCAACAGGGTGGTAGTAAACTTGGGAGTACATGAAATACCGCGCCATCAGCAAACCTTCCGCCGACTGAAGTCCGCCTTGCTCGACGCCCAAAGCGGGTTCGCCTGACTCCTCATCGGTGGGCGGTCGCCCGGGATTCGTTTCCGGATGACAAGGGGATTCGCTTGCCGGTTCGCCTGACTCCTCATCGGTGGGCGGTCGGGGAAGAATTCGAAGCGTGTCAATCAGGCGAAAGTGATCAAACCGACCGTAAGCCACACCGGCATGATGCGAATCCCTCAGCAGGTAATCCATCCGATCCACCCCAAACGCTTCGCCGGTGATGATCTCCGACAGAATCGTCTCCCACACGGAGAACGTTAGACCTAACGCTAGTTTCTCTGCTTTACGGAGACCAATCGCGAGTTTCACGATATCTGCCGGACGTAACGGCGGGGTTACCGAGCCCCATATCTCCTGCATTTCATCCGACTGGATGACCTCGCGCGTGAGTTTCTCATGGTTCCAACTAGACGGAAGCAGTCCCTCGGCGACATGCGAGAACGGCAGGTGCCCAATGTCGTGGCACAGGGCGGCCATCCGAACCACCCGCCGCCAGTATCGGCGCTCATCCTCGTTTGAGGATTCCGGCAAGCTCTGGCGTACGTCATCGGTTAACGCGTCTGGGTGCGTCACCACGTCAAAGACCCTCCCGGCCAGCTCCATCACGCCGAGCGAATGTTCGAATCGCCGATGGGTCGCCCCCGGGTAGGTAAGAAACGACAACCCAAGCTGATGAATATGGCGAAGACGCTGGAAGGGACGGGAGTCGAGAACCCGACGCTCGTCCGAGTCCAACCTCACGAACACGTGGATGGGATCGCGTATTTCGTGTAGGTGCTTCGCCATTCTCTTGTTGCCAACAAACAACCCCCCGGCTTACGCACTTTCGCGTGTCACCACCTCATAGTCCTCGCGCTCCCCCCGTCCGCGGAGTGAATAATCCTTCCGCAGCGGATGGGCCTCGAAGCCCTCCCACGTCAAGATCCGTCGCAGGTCGGGATGTCCCTCGAAGCGGACCCCGAACATGTCCCACACCTCACGTTCCTGCCAGTCAGCCGCCTTCCAGATCGAGACCACCGAGGGAACGGTCGGGTTCGGGTCGTTGACGAAGCACTTGGCCCACAGCCAGTCGCCTCGGGAGGTCGAGTGCAGCGTATAGGTCACCGCGAACCGATCGGTCGCGCCGGGAAAGTTCAGGTAGTCGATCCCGTTCAGGTCGGACAAGCGATCGAACCGGCAGCGGGGATCGTCGTACAAGAACCGCATCACCGCCAGCAACCGGTTCGCGGGAACGCGGATACACATCTGCCGCAGACCCGAGGGGCGGTCCAGCAGCGGCGCGGGCGCGAAAGCCAGGTCCGGGAACCGTTCCCGCAACGCCGCGAAGACCGTCTCAAACCCTTTACTCGAAATCACGCCTCACCTGCACAAGCGGCTGGGCCGGCGGCGGAATAACGAGGCCCAATCCCTTGCCGCGCTGTGTGCTCGGGGGTACGCCCTCTTCGTCTACGATCCGCTGGATCGCCATGACGCCCTCCAGCAAGGTTTCCGGCCGCGGCGGGCAACCCGGCACGTACACGTCCACCGGCAGAAACTGGTCAATACCCTGAATCACCGCGTAGGTGTCGAACACTCCCCCGCTGCTGGCGCAGGCCCCCATGCTGATCACCCACTTCGGCTCACACATCTGCATGTAAATCCGTTGCAGCACGGGCATCATCTTGATGACCACCCGCCCGGCTACGATCATCAGGTCGCACTGTCGCGGGGTGAAGCGCATGGCTTCGGCCCCGAAGCGGGCGATGTCGTAGCGGCTGGCCCCGGTGGCCATTAGCTCGATCCCGCAGCACGCCGTGGCGAACGGCATCGGCCAGAGCGAATTCCGCCGCGACCAGTTCACCGTGTACTTCCGCAACTGCCCCGCCAGGTAATCCAGCCGGGTCGTCAGGATGTCGTCTTTGGCCATCGCGTGCGGCGCGTAGACTGACTTGTCTAATCCCATCGGAACACCCCCCGGCGCCATGCGTAGATGTACCCGACCAGCAGGATGACCAGAAACACCGCCATCTCCACCAGCAAGAACCCCTTGGGAAGCGTCACCCCCCCCATGGTCACCGTAGCGCTCGCGCTGGTCGCCCCCCTGTAAAACACCGGCACCCAGGGCCAGAGGAACAGCACTTCCACGTCGAACAACAGGAAGATCATCGCCACCACGTAGAAGCGCACGTTGAACTGGCGGCGGGCGTCGCCAACCGTCGGCACGCCCGACTCGTAGGTCCCGTGCTTGGTCGGCCCCCTGCGCTTGGTGCCGATCAGATGTCCCAGAATCAGGATGGAACCGGCGATCGCCACCGCCACCGCGATGACGAACACAATAGCTGCGTAAGGCTGGAGCTCGCTCGTCGAAGGCACGACACACTCCTTCTGATCCGCAGGGATTCTAGGGTCTTCTCGTCGGGCTGACAACGCGCCTCGTCAACCGCGAGACCTACGCCTCGAAAAGCCGGGCGCGGCGGGGTGGCATGCCCAAGTCCCCGCCTGTGGCGGGGGCGCGGGCATGTTGCTTCGTTCCGCTGTGATGACACTGGGTCGCGATGAACACATATAGAACCATCCGTCGCACCGTCGTACCTTGCTGCACGCGACATGGCCGCGCTCGCCCCGATGAATCGGGACGGACTTGGCCATGCCACCCACCGGGCTTACGACTCATGTCCCGCAACCGTTCCCGCAGCAGAAATTTCTTTTTTTCTTGCGCTGTTTCACGTGAAACAACTTTGGCGCCGGGTGGGCGGAGCAACCGCCAATCGCCGGAACCGCCCTGGGGCCCTCGAAAACGGCCTCCGGTCGATCCGTCGTGCCGCCGCGACTGCCTGCGGGCGCGCGGACTCCCTGCGCATAGTACTTGGCGCGTGATCGAGAAGAAAAGTCAAAAAGTCAAAAAGTCGAAAAGTCCAAGTCCCAGACGATCCGCAGATTTCACAGCGCGGGCTGCGCCCGCAACCCAAAAGAAATCTTCGCGGCCCGCGACGATTCTGGCGGATAGTAGTGCAGATGGCTTAGCGCGGGCTGCGCCCGCAACCCAAGGAGTTGATGAAAACCGTTGCTCCGTGGAGTAAGGTGAAGGTCGACAAAGGCATTCCTTTACGCCAGGAGCAACGCCGGATGATCCCGGTCGAGGTCCGTTCGCTGACGCATGATCTGACGGAGACCACCTCGCTTCGCGGTGCGCGGGCGCGCACTCTACGATTCTGGGCGGTCCACATCCTCAGAGGAAGGCCACGACACGATTCGTCACGGAGCTTGCCTTCCCAAAGGGTGGAGGGTTCGCGGATTCGCACGAAACACGCACGGGTCTGCCTCGCCTCCGACGAGACGAGGCAGACCCGTGCCACCCACCTACGCTGGCCCAAGGCGCCCCAGCTCAGACCCCCCGCTGCAATGGACGGGACACGGCCAACCTCAAGATAGCCAGTCCGATCGCCAGAAAAGCCAGGTGTACCATGCCCAACGCCCCACAAATCCCTGTGCCACGGCCACCGCCACCGCTGCTGACAGGGGTAATGTGGCCAGGGCCAGCATTATCGTTACTGATATCCGCACTCGCGCGTTGCCCTGCCACGGCCGCGCTCAGTTCACTCTCGCCCCGGGTGTTTCTGCACGTGACTCGATACCACGCGGTTTCCCCGGGATCGGTCTCAGTATCTTGATATTCCGGCGTTGCCAGCCAATCGCTGATGTGGTCGCAGCCCGACTCGTCCACAGGGGCTCCGCAGAGAAATACTCTGCAGTCGGTTGCGCCGTCAGGCATATCCCACGTTACGACGACCGCGTCTGGATTGTCAGCGGAAGCATCAATGTTCGCGGGTGGAGCGGGTCCCCCTCCACCCGGAGTATGCTCGCAATTATAGCTAACGCATTTATCCTCGGTGTTGTTATCGCCGTCGTCACAATCCGCGTCACCGCAGCATGCAGGCTCTCCGCAGTCCTGCGGACAGCTACAAGGTGTCTCGCCGGAATCGCACGCTCCATTGCCGCAGGTCACACAAGATGGCTCGCCAGCACAATCGGAGTCCGCGCAGTCTCTCTGTCCGTCGCAGTCGTTGTCCGCACCGTCGCTACAGTTGGTTTCGGTCGAGGGAGGTTCTCCACAATCCTGCGGACAACTGCACGAGTCCTCGCCTTGAGCGCAGTTCCCGTCCGGGCACGGTTGGGTGCGACAGGGTGTGGCGCCTTCGCAATCGGAATCTGAGCAGTCCACTTGCCTATCGCAGTCATTGTCAATACCGTCGGTGCACAGTCGCTCGTCCAATGGCGGGGCCCCGCAATCCGCCGGACAAGTGCACGCAGTTTCGGAGCCGTCGCAGGCTGCGTTGCCGCAACAGTTGGGTCGTGGCGTATATGAGCACTGCTCGTTCACACACCGGTCATCGGTGCATGTATCGTCATCGTTGCAATCAGAATCGTTATCGCATGTGCAGTTCGGGTCCCGTGGGTGCGTACATTCACCTGTGCCGTTGCATACGTCGTCCGTGCACCCGTCGCTATCCGACGCGCAGGGTGTGCCGCTGGGCTCATTGTTCACAAGACACGCTCCGGCGGTGTTGCAGGTGTCGGGGTTGTCGCAGTCCGTGTTCTGCGAGTTCCCGCAAGGTGAGCCTGGGGGCTTCTTCTGGTCCGTTGGACAATTAGGTGCGTTCCCCGGGCAGTTCTCCGCCTGGTCACAATCTCCTGCCGCCTGGCGGCAAACCGTGCTTGACGGCTTGTACGTCTCCGGGCAAGCCTTGCTGGAACCGTCGCAGCGATCTACTTCGTCGCAATCGCCGTAAGCTGCGTCGCACTGCGTACCCGATGGTTTGACCCCGTCGCCCGGACAGTTGGGACCGTTCCCCGGGCAGTTTTCCGGTTGGTCACAATCTCCGGTCGCCTGGCGGCAAACCGTGCTTGACGGCTTATACGTCTCCGGGCAAGCCTTGCTGGAGCCGTCGCAGCGATCTATTTCGTCGCAATCACCGTGAGCCGTGTCGCACTGCGTGCCCGATGGTTTGACCCCGTCGACCGGACAGTTGGGACCGTTGCCCGGGCAGTTTTCCGGCTGGTCGCAATCTCCGGTTGCCTGGCGGCAGACGGTGCTCGACGGCTTGTACGTCTCCGGGCAAGCCTTGCTGGAGCCGTCGCAGCGATCTATTTCGTCGCAATCGCCATGAGCCGTGTCGCACTGCGTCCCCGATGGTTTCACCCCGTCGACCGGACAGTTGGGACCGTTGCCCGGACAGTACTCCACCTGGTCGCATTCCCCACCGGCGGCGCGGCAAACGGTGGTGGGAGACTCGTAGTTCGGCTGGCACGTGCCTGAACCGTTGCAGGTATCGGGGTTATCGCAAGCCGTATCACTCGAGCTGCCGCAACTTGTGCCTGCGGGCTTTGGGCTAGTTTCGCAGCGGGCCAGGGGTTCATTGCAACTTGCGGCAACGCACTCGGTTCCACCGGAACAGCTTCTGGGTGAACCTCGGCAAAGATGCGTGGATTGACATTGATCGCTGACTGTGCACCAGAGAAGGTCGTCGCAGGCGCTTCCGGTAGATGGGTAGCATATTCCAGTTGTCGCGCTGGTGAAATAAATATCTCCCTCGTCGCTCAGGGCGACGCTACCAACGCGCCCCGAGCACTGGTCCGAACTGGGGATGGTGAGTTGCACACAGAAGATCTGGTTATCATAAGGCCAGAAGTAAACATTCTCCCAGCTTGTATGTCCCGCGCCGCTGCTCGGATAATAGGACATATAGATTTCGTCCAGGTAGTGGGGCAACACGCTCTGGTTTTCAATCTCGGCGCAAACCTGGTAGCAGGTTTCGAAAGAATACGGACAACTAACCTCGTCTCCGCTGCCGCAGCGGGCAAACCATATGTCGATGATCACAAAAGGGTCGTGAGCTCGAAGATCGTCTCCCTCTTCTGGAACTCGATCGCCATCCACGGATCCGTCTTGCCAGTCTTCCATATCAGCAGGATTCGCTTCTTCGTTGAGGACCGGTTCGTCGAAGCTGCCGTTCGTCCCACGCTCCCCAAACGCTGTGCCTACCGCAAACCAGCAACCGAACAGGCATACCAAAACCTTAACCGGGCAATGGCTTTCGCGATCCATGACTTTTCCTCCGAAAGATGCCTCTGTTTTCGTAGACGGGCGACACCACCTGAAAGGCGCGCCCTTACGCAACCTCATCCACCGTCTCATGCGTCAAAACGGGACGGCGAACGCAAGGGGCCGACGCACATTCCGCGGTGCCGATGGTGAAGGGGTGGCCCAGGTCCAAAGGACCTGACCACCCGCCGCGGGAGAGTCTCATCCGCAGATTTCGCAGATGACCGCAGATGGATGGGTGGCCCACATGCCCATTGTCTTGCACTCACAGAGAATCGCTCCCCCACCTCCAGAGGAGGTGGGGTACCCACCCGCAAGGAATCGCCCCCCACCTCCAGAGGAGGTGGGGCACCCACCTTACCTAGCCCCTGATCAAGCGTGTTTTTTTGCGCGTTTTGATAAAAAGAGCTCGAAAGGT
>JBGPAW010000200.1:0-6991 GCA_041480905.1 Phycisphaerae bacterium | reverse complement strand
ACGGTCGCGGTTCGGACCTGCCTGCCGGCAGGCAGGTAAGTTACGCCCTGTCGGACGCACTACGCTAGCTCAACAGGTCCAAGTCCGGGTCGTCGATAATGAAGCGCAGGTCCTCGATGCGTTGCTGCAACTGCTTGTACCACTCCTCGGTTTTCTTCATATCATTCCGCAGATCCTCGATTTCCTTCTGCAAGCGACGTCCGCTGTAGTCTCTAGCGGTACCCTGCAGTTTCTTCAGCTCTTCCGCTTTGTCCTCCATCTCCTTCTGTAGACGCTGAAGTTCGTTGAGCAACAGATCGGATTCCCAGCTCCAGAGCCAGACGGCGGCCACGCCGGCCACCTCGCTGCCCAGTTGGCTGGCGATCATCAGATCCTCGGTGGTCTTGGCGAACTTGTTCCGCAAAGCCATGAACATCCCGCGGTTCTCGGGCGGCGGCGCTTCCCGTTCGCCGAGCAGTTCCCGGGTCCGGTGCATGGTATCCAGGATGATGGCGGCCCCGGCCTTCTTGAACGTCTTCGGATCGTTCAGCGGTTTCTGGTCGAACTTGCCGTCGGGGAAGCGGTCCAGAACGGCGAGCCGCGCCTGGGCGAACCATTTGAACCCTTCCTCATCGCTGTTCTTGAGCTTCCCGAGATTGCGACTCGCGCCCTGAAAATCGCCATTCGACCAATCGCACATGGCCTCGAGCATGCGGAGCTGATCTTTCTTGACTTCTCCCTGCTTATTGAAGGATTCCGGGCTCAACTGCGGCGCCAAATTGCTCTTGACCTCTTTGGCCTTGCCCTGCATCAGTTGCTCCACGAAGCTCTGCAAATCGGGAGAGCCCTTGCGGTACAGATCGGCGAGTTCCACGCCGCCTTTATGGTACTGGTCAGTATCGATAAGGTCGATGCCGGCTTCCTTCACGTCTTTGAGCGATATCGTCTGCGGCGCGCCGTTAATGGCCAAAACCGCCTTGATCTGGTGGTCCTCGAATCCTCCGCTTACCTGGGAGCCGTCGGCGAAAAGGACGGTATGCTTACCGTCCGGTCGCGTTTCAATCAACGAGATCGATTCCAACGCGCGGGACATTTTCAGCCCCAGTTCGCTGCTGAACTTGGCTTCGCCGGAAACCTCCTTCAAGAGAAGATAGTAATTGTCCCCGCTAATGAGCACGCTCTTGCCGCGCGGCGGGGCCGGCAGTTGCTCGGTCTTGCGAAAGGCCACGGCGCTCACTTTGTTCAACGGCTGTTCCAGGGTTTCCCCGCCGGACGGCGTGAACTTCAGCACCGCCTCGTGGCGACGAAACGGGAGACGCTGCCCGCCGTCCATGAGGATGATCCCGTACTCGCTGTCCTGCTTGAGCAGGTAGGCCATTTGGGCACAGGGCAGGCTCATTTTGCCCAAGGGGGTGGGCAGCGTCACCGTGCTGCCCACCGGGGCGCCGCAGATGCGATTGCCGTCCTCCATAAAAATGCAGTCCGTGGAGGATTGCCGGGGGAAGCCCGGCACGGCCACAAATCCATCGCGTCCGACCAGATGCGAGTAGAACGGCTCGAGGTCGATACCCGACTCCAGCTTGCCGCGCTGGAAAGCGTTCACGATGAACTGTCGGGTCAAGTCGGCGGGCACCAAGTCGGATTGGGTCGCCCGCCCCCCCACTTCCGGTACCGGTTTGTGCGTCGTGGTTCCCACGTAGTAACCATCAACGTCCACCGTGGGACCGCCGCTGTTGCCCCGATCCGCCGTAACGTCGGTCTGAACCTTCTTGAGCTCACCGTCCGGGCGGCGGGCCAATCCGACGATGTGCCCTTCGGAGATGGCCACCTGCGGGTGCTTGCCCCCTTTCTCCTTCCGCGTGTCCCCCCCGGGGAAACCATAACACCATAACTTTTGCCCCACCTTCAGCCGATGGCCTGGAAAGAACTTCAGATAGTGAGGCGTTGGCAGGAAATCATGGTTCTCGTCGTAGACCTGCAAGATCGCCTGGTCCGCCAGATCGTTTTCGTACAGGACGAAAGCTTCGTACGTCTTCTCGCTTTCCGTCCCGGCGTCCACCACCACGGTCCACACCGGGCGGTTCGCCGCGTAAGTGATCCGCTGCTTTTCCCAGCGGGACTTCCCGTGGGCTATGTCCACGACGTGGTCGTTGGTGATACACAATCCCGTGCGATTGACGAAAAACCCCGAGCCTGACCCCTGGGGTTTGTCGCCTTTGCTTTGCTCTGAAAGGGCGGTGAACACTTCCACTACGGCGTGCGATACGTGTTCCCGCACTTCTTTCGTCTGGCTTTGTCCCCAGGCCGACCGGCCGGCGCCGCCGGCCACCACGAACGCCGCGAGAGCGAGCACGCCCCACCGCGCCGCAGGACGAGCGAATAATACCCGGGCCCGACCCCACTTCTCGGCAGACCTTCGCATGTCCCTGTCATCCATCGTCATCATGGCCGTCACCTTGCTTCTGAAGACCGCCCCCGAAGCGATCTCCACCTGAAAAGCGGAGAGGTCATCCACGACCCCGCGACTGAAATCGAACCGTACTCATGACCCCTGCGGGCTGTCAAGGTAGACACCCGCGGCGCACACCGCCCATCCTCTCCTCGCTCCAGCATCTCATTTTAGACATTTGGCGCGGAAGTGAAAAGCCCCGAACCCCCGTTAACACAAATCGTTACAGGTTTGGGAAGGAAGGAAAGGGTCGCGGCGTCGGCCACATCATCCCCGCAGACCTATTCGGCGAAAGGGAACCCGTAGAGCCGTCCCCGAACACCCGCACGGGCTACGGAACCGTGCCGTCGAACACCCCGCGCAGGAAACCTTGCGTCGCGGCGGCCGCCGTGAAGGCAAAATCATCCGCCAAGGCCCGCGTCCAACCGTCGGCGGTCACGCACGTGACGCCGGCGACGACGAACAACCAGGGACACACCACCGCCGCCAGCAGGGACAACCTTCTGCGTTTCATCCGCGCCTCGCTTGAGAGGGTTCCGCGACCCTCATGCACGCCGTCCGGCCGCCGTCGGGCCACCACACCTTGGCCAGGTTACGGCGTCGTCAGACCCCCGGTCGTCCCCGTGTCCTCATCCTGCAGGCTGACGAAGAACGCTTGGATGACCGTGGTGGCCAGGCTCGTGGTGGTGGTCTCCAGCCCTGTCAGCAGCGTGGTCCGGACGGTGGGGTCGCAACTACCTAACTGGAAGACGGTCCCGCCCAGCACGCCGGCCAGGGCCCACCTCAACAAGCGTCCGCTGAAGCCTCGTTTCGCCATAAACTTCGCTCCTCAACCGTGCCTGGACCGGCCGGTTCAACGACACAGAACCCGACGATAACCCCTTTCGCGGACCTCCGCAATCCGCCAGCCCCTTCCCGGACCTTGGCCGCCTCCTCCTGTTACACATCGGACGCCTACCAGACGCAGTTTAGTACATCCGATATTCGTCGGGCTATTCTTCCGGACACATGATCCGACCGCAGATATTACACACCACGATTTCGTCGCGCGTGCGGAGCAAGAGCACCGTTTCCAGGGTGATGGCCATGTTACACCCGCCGCAGACGTACTCGTCGCGCCGGGGGTTGACCTTGACGATGGTGGCGAGGGCCTCCCCGTCCAGGCGTTCGGCCGCCCGGTCGAACGTGTTCAGGACCGTCGGCGGAAGCACCGCACTGGCCTCCTCCCGTTCCCGAACCAGCTGCGCGCATTCCGCCCGGGTCCGCTCCAGGAATTCGTCCAGCCGGGCTTGCAGTTGGGCCTCCCGCTGGAGGAGCTTGTCGCGCTCGGCCGCCAGGGCCTCGTAGGCCGCCTGCATCGCCTCCTTGGCGTTCATCGCCTCCAGAACACGGTTCTCCAGCTTGGACGTATCCGCCTTCTCCGTGTTGATGGAGGTCAGAATGGCGGCGTATTCCTTGTTGGTCTTGGCTTTATTGAGCGCGACGCGGTGTTTCTGAACGAGCTCTTCCCGCGAACGGATCTCCAGCTCCAGGTGGCGAATCTCGGTCTCTTGGTGCCGGAGGGCATCGGGCTGGTTTTGCCAATCCTGAAGACACTTGTGCATCTGCCGTTTGTGGGCTTGGAGTTGACGCCGTTTTTCCTCCTCCTGCTTGCGTAAGTCTCCCAGTTTGCGTTCCACCACTTGAAGGTGTCGTAGCGCTTCGACGGTTTTGCCCATGGGTCGGTTTTGACCTCCTGGCATCGACACCCGCCGGGGCGGGACCAGAACACCTTCATTATGCCTATTTCCGCCGCAAGTCGCAAGACGCGGGGAGGGCGAGGCTCCCGATTCACCAGAACCTATGGCCACACGTTGCTCGACAGCCCCCTCTTGCGTCGGAACGCCGCGGCGAGTACAGGGAACCGACCGACCCGCCTGATGATCGAGCCGAGATAGGCGGACCCGCGCGATGTGGAAGCGGTTACAGATCGGGGTTTTCTCCGCCGTACGGTGCTGGCGGCGTTGGCACCCGCGGTACCGGCGGGCGGTTTTGCCCCTCTCGGCGGCGGCGTGGTGCGGCCTGGTCTGTTCGCCCTCGCCCCGTCCCTCGACCCACCCCAAGCTCGGTTTCATCGCCGTGGTGGGCGCTGGTCAGAACGACCCGCTCTGGCCGGTGTTGCGCGGCTCCGCCTTGCGCCTCCAGGGCTTCGTCGGGGAGATTCGGCTACGGGCCGAAGCCCCACCCACCGTCTCCAGCCACGCTCAGGCGGAACTGATCCAACGACTGCGGAGCGAGGGCATGCGTGGATTGTGTATCCAGGTCATCGATCCCGCCGCCATCGCCCCCCATGTGCGGCGGCTGGCCAACGAGGGCGTAGCCGTGGTCACCATGATTCGTCCCCTCGAGGGTCGTCCCGTCTTGATGTACTCTGGGGTGGACCAAAGGCTGGTCGGCGAAGCGCTGGCCGACGCTATTGGGGAGGCCCTGCAGTATTCCGGCACCATCGCCGTACTGCACGCTAATTCGAAGTCCGAAGACGTCCAGGAACCCGACTACGCTCGGGAGCGTTATGAGGGCTTCAAGGCCGGCCTCCAGCGCTACCCCCGAATCACCGTGCTCCGCGAGTTGGATTGCGGCGGCAATGCCCAGCGTGCCCAAGCCATGATCCGGCACTGCATGGAGCGGTTCCCTCGTCTCAACGGGTGGGTCGCTATGGAGAACTGGCCGTTACGCGGCCTGGATCCCCAGGAGCGGTTGCTACCCCCGACGTGCAAACTCGTGACCACCGATCCCGATCCGCAAGTCTGGGATCACCTTGCCACGGGGGCCTGCTATGCCATGATCGCCGCCGACTATGACAAGATTGCCCAGGAGGCGGTGATTAACTGCACCGCCGCTTTGGAGGGAAATCCGGTCGCTTGGCGAACGCTTCTGACCAAACCGCGGACGGTACGGACGGCGGATCTGCATACCTATAAGGCGGACTGGATCAAGTGGTGTTCCCGGCAGGAGAATTGAGGCCGACTACCGACGTGGGACAAGTGGAGACCACTTGGTATACTAAGTCTCAAGAAGCGAGGCAGCGGACAGTTCGGAATCAGATGCTGGTGCGTGGGCCCGTAGCTCAGACGGTCAGAGCAGGCGACTCATAATCGCTTGGTCGGGGGTTCGAGTCCCTCCGGGCCCAGTGGCGGCCACTTCGTGAACGCCATTTGTAATCCTTAGAAAGGGGTGTGTGGGAGCCGCGTGTCAGCGATACTTTAATTAGTACAGGGTGAATAATCGTTGTTCGGCTGTGGCTGAAACTTTGGCGAATTTCGGCGCCGCGAAGCAAAAAAAGCTTGCTCTCCCTTGAGAATGTGGCTAGAATGAGAAACGTTGCATGGGAGGAAACGGGGGAAGAAAATCGATCCTGTCTGGTTTTTCGTGATCGAACCCTCTGGAGAGAGAACAAAGTGGTGGGTGGTATGCCCCGACCAAAGGCGACTTAAGCGGGTTGGTCGGTTTGGCTGGGGGCATAAAGCGTAGTCGGCGGACGTACGTTCCTTGGCATAGTGACGTGTGTCGGGGAATGAGCCAGGCCGGCACTGCGTGGAGTTTCCGTCTGTACCTGGACGGCGGTGGTCGAGCGGCGTGGGGACCGAGCGGCTACTGGGAAGAAGTTAGGGGGTACGCAGGTTGGGTTTCCGTGGTTCCGCCTCTCGCGGGACCGCGAAAGGTTTTCGCTCTTTGGGGGTGCCGTACCTCTGTATGGGTCGGACAAGGGGCGAGGTAAGTCTCTCTCGTGGGCTCTGCACTTGAGCTCGGTGCAGAGCCGTAGGGCTCTCTTTTGGAGGAGAAGTTGGATGAAAAAGTTAGTAGTATTAGCAATTGTTGGCTTGGTGGTGGCGCCGGCGCTCGCCTCCATCGAGGTCGTGCCGTCGGAGTCGAGCATTTTCTCCGCCGGCCAGATGGGCGCCCCGCGAGGTGCCGGCGATGAGATCTACCAGGACATCACCGCGGTCTCGGGATATGGCAGCCAGAGTGTCGGCGTGTGGGCTTTTGACGACCTGGAACTTGATTGGGTCGCCCCGCCTCCGCCAAGCAGCTCCGGTTCGGTTCTGGACACCGTCAAGTTCACGATTTACCACAGCTCCACTGATGTCGCCGGTTCAGTCTTGACGGGGGCCAATGTCAGTGTCAGGTTCTACATTGACGACCTTGTCAACCCGCCGAACACCGCTACCACGCCGTTGATCGGCGGTTTCACCGTGGATTTTCCCGCCGGGACCCTCAGCCTGCTTCCCGGCTGGTATACCGTCGTGACAGTATCGAGCGTGGGGATAGACTTGGTTGGGAAACCCCTCAATATCTTCGCCGGGATGATGTACAATAGCATCACGGGTACCGCGGCTGCGAACAAGGTCGGTGAGATCATCGCCAACCCGCCGACGGTGGGTTCGAGCACCGATATCTTTTTCAAAGCCCCCGATCCCCCGGGACCTCCTGCGGGGTCTTGGTCGTGGTTCGGCGGGAGTCCAGCAGCCAATTTTTACTGGGAGCTGACGGTTCCTGAACCCACCTCGCTGGTGCTGATGGTTT